>NZ_JACAEU010000030.1:0-67175 GCF_013388695.1 Fischerella sp. | reverse complement strand
GAGTTAGAGTTGGTGAGGGTGTTGCCCCGGGTGTAGGAGTTAGAGTTGGTGAGGGTGTCGCCCCGGGTGTAGGAGTTAGAGTTGGTGAGGGTGTCGCCCCGGGTGTAGGAGTTGGGGTTGGTGAGGGTGTCGGCGTAGTTCCTGGACTTTCTAAGATCTCCTTAGCTTCTTTGTCAAGCCTCTGTCGCAATGCTAAGTCAGCAATTCCGGTTTCTGGCAGCCCAACTTTTTTCTGATACTGTCTCACTGCTGCTTCTGTTTGGGGACCATAATATCTATTCCGAGGTAGAGGAGGACTTGGCTTTGCTACCAAATTCAAGTTCGCCTGTAGAATTCTAACGATATCCATAGCAAAAGCTTGGGTTATTGGCCCTGCTATACCATCAGCAGGTTTTATCCCATATCCCTTTTGAAATTCTTGAATTGCTTTTCTGGTTTCTGGATCAGTTAGGGGTGCATTTGACACCGTAACTTTGTATCCCAATCCCCGCAGTACGGAACGGAATTGCTGTGGAGTATAGATTTGCTGTTGCGCTGGAGTAGCTGTTTGTGCGATCGCCATACTCGTCGTTGTTACCAGGCAAATAACAGCTGCGCTAACGCTTGATTTTCCAAGCTCACACCACATAGTTAAAACTCCTTTTGGTTAAATCAGCAGAATTGATATTAGCTGATATCTTGCACCATTCTCAATAAAAATCTCTGACTCTGATTGTTTACGTTACTAGATTTAACTTAGTAACGAGGGTTTGCAGGGCTACTACCTCCTGAGTGTTGCAACTGATGCAAGATGTAGATATTAACAAATGTATTTTAGAATTATTTAACCTCTTTAGCTTGAATATTAATGATTTTTGATTAATTTCATTTACATTCATTGACATTCATCCGTAAGAAGTATTTTTGCTTAGCTGTAGATGTAGGCAAAAAATTCTTCAAACAATATAAATTAGATTAGTTTGTTGTTTGTGATCTATTGTTGGTTGTCTGTTATTTTATAGCTGATAACCAACCACTGTACGGGTGTGTTTAGCCATAATATATTTGAGCATAAAAAACTGGACATGTAATCAAACTCGTTCCTATCACCTATATACAAATATCATCATATTATCAGCATCAAAGGAATGGCTAACTTAAACTCTCGAAAGCAGTACAAATTATGGTTTGAAAGAGTGATAGCAATTATTGCCACTCTTAACTTAGGCTTAGTTTTATTTGACTTGAGTTATATTTATTGGCGAGATTACTACTTACGGTATATACCAGTTATTGTTGATATATACGATCCAATTAAAGGTATTCAACCTCATCGGGAAACCGAAAAATATCTCAACACAGTCGATGAATTACAGAAACAGTTAAGAAGCCAGAATAATGTACAGTCGACCCAAGTAGAAACTCAGCTAGAAGAACTACGTCGCCTTAGTGCTGAGATGATAAATGATAATCCATTTGCGCTAGCTGAGAAAAGCGGCACGTTAGAAAAAATCAAAAATAGAATGCGAGACCACTTGAATCAGGAATCTGCCAAGCAAGCTTTTGCTATTTTTTGGAGTCAAGAATATTTATTGCAAAATGGCTGGACGGAAGAAATTAGATTTTTTAACCAGCAAATTCGACCTTTAATTGCTACTAATTACTTCCGGCAAATAGGAGAAAATGGCAAATTCATTGATAATTTTTGGAAAATTGACTTGCCCTTCATATGTATATTTGCTGTGGAGTTAGCAGTACGCACCTATTACATCAAACGCCGCTATCCATTTTTTAGTTGGTTGAATGCAATTTTGTGGCGCTGGTACGACTTATTTTTGCTGCTACTACTTTGGCGCTGGTTGCGAATTATACCGGTAACAATACGCCTTGATCAAGCAGAATTATTGAATTTACAACCCATTAGGCAGCAAATTCATTTAGGAGTGGTATCGAATTTTGCCGAAGAACTGACAGAAATTGTTGTTGTGAGGGTAATTAACCAGATTCAAAATTCTATTCGGCGAGGCGATTTAGTCAGTTGGTTCCTGAGACAAGAGAACTTGCGCCCTTATATAGATATAAATAATGTCAATGAAATAGAAGCGATCGCTGCGATTTTAGTACAAACCATCGTCTACCAAGTTTTGCCCAAAATTCAACCAGAGCTAGTCGCTATTTTGCAGCATAACATTGACGGTACTCTCAATCATGCCCCTATCTACCGTAATTTGCAAAGCTTCCCTGGAGTCACACAAATGCAAGCTCAGTTGAGTGAGCAACTGGCAACCCAACTTACCACTAACCTTTACAATGCCTTAGTTAACTCTGTGGAAGATCCTGTTTCGGCAAAACTCGCAACTCAACTCGTGCAAGGCTTCAGTCAAGCCTTGGCAGGGGAAATGCAAAAAAAACACGTTCTTTTGGAACTGCAAAGCTTACTTGTGGACTTCTTTGAGGAAGTCAAGATTAACTACGTGAAACGCTTATCCCAAGAGGATTTTGAGAAAATTGTGCAGCAAACCAGGCATCTGCGAACAAACGTAGAAGGCAGGAGGTAAGCTAATGTACTCGGGCGGGAAGTCCCCAAGTGGAGGAATCAAACCTGGGGGACATATCTATCCGCAAACAAATGTATAATTTAAACAGGTAAATAGTATTAATCTAAACAGGATTCGAGGAAAAAAGAAGTAATTTCTTGCTTCTCACCTCGAAAAAATACGCTACACTCAAAAAAGAGGCGAATCAAATTTGATTCGTCTGAAGACTTCTTGGAAGATATCGCTATCGCAGGAAGTGGGTCAGCACCCACTTTTTTTGTTGGAATTATCGCATGACTCATCCCTTAGTCCCACAAATTATTGATTTGGCCATACCAGTAGCAGAAGAACTGGGCTTGGAAGTAGTTGGAGTAGTTTTTCACACTAACCAAAGTCCGCCAGTTTTACGGGTAGACATCCGCAACCCACAACAAGATACTGGTTTGGATGATTGCGAACGGATGAGCCGTGCTTTAGAAGCGACTTTAGATGCGACAGAGATCATTCCAGATGCTTACGTCCTAGAAATATCTAGTCCTGGAATTTCCCGGCAGCTGACCACAGACAGAGAGTTTATTTCCTTCAAAGGATTTCCTGTCATCGTTTCTACTTCCCCACCCTATGAAGGACAGCAAGAGTGGACTGGTCAACTAATTCGCCGAGATGAAACATCTATTTACATAAATCAAAAAGGTAGGGCGATCGCAATCCCTCGCGATCAAGTTACCAAAGTACGGCTAGATGAGCGCCGATAGAGGAGAGTCTAGGGAATAGGGAATAACCTTACGGTTTGGGCAAAGGGCAAAGGGCAAGGGGCAAAGGGAACACTTTTTCCCTTCTCCTTTCCCCCTGCCCCTTTTTCCCTGCTTCCTAGTCCCTAATCGCCATATATTTAAGGAGACTGCTTATGTCAATGGTTAGTTTACCTGGTTTAAAAGAGTTAATTGAAAGTATAAGTCGGGAGCGTAATTTACCTAAAATTGCAGTGCAATCAGCAATTAGAGAAGCACTACTTAAAGGCTACGAACGTTTTCGTCGTGCCCAAAACTTAGACAGAAAACAGTTTGATGAAGATTATTTTGATAATTTTGATGTGCAACTGGATGTTGATGAAGAAGGTTTTCGTGTTGTTGCCACCAAAACTATAGTTGAAGAAGTCACCAACACCGATCATGAAATTGCCCTTCAGCAAGTTCAAGAGATGGGAGGTGAAGAAGCACAGTTAGGGCAGGAAGTAGTGCTAGATGTTACTCCCGATCAAGGAGAATTTGGTCGGATGGCAGCGATGCAAACCAAGCAGGTATTAGCACAAAAACTGCGGGATCAACAGCGGCAATTAATTCAAGAAGAATTCCAAGATCTAGAAGGAACAGTGCTGCAAGCGAGGGTGTTGAGATTTGAGCGGCAGTCAGTAATTATGGCTGTGAGCAGCGGTTTTGGTCAGCCCGAGGTAGAAGCCGAATTACCAAAGCGCGAACAACTGCCCAATGATAATTATCGCATTGGTGCCACATTCAAAGTTTATCTGAAAAAAGTTTCTCAAGGTCAGCAGAGGGGGCCGCAGTTATTAGTGTCTCGTGCTGACGCTGGTTTGGTGGTTTATTTGTTCGCCAACGAAGTGCCAGAAATTGAGGACGAAGTTGTACGGATTGTGGCAGTAGCGCGGGAAGCCAATCCTCCGTCCCGTCATGTCGGGCCTCGAACTAAAATAGCTGTAGATACCCTTGATCGCGATGTAGACCCTGTCGGTGCTTGTATTGGCGCGCGGGGATCGCGGATTCAAGTAGTAGTCAATGAATTGCGAGGTGAAAAAATCGATGTAATTCGCTGGTCGCCAGACCCTGCAACTTACATTGCTAACGCCTTAAGTCCAGCACGAGTAGACGATGTGCGACTCATGGACCCAGAAACCAGGCAAACTCATGTACTGGTAGCAGAAGATCAACTTAGTTTAGCAATTGGTAAAGAAGGACAAAATGTCCGCTTAGCAGCCCGCTTGACTGGTTGGAAAATAGACATCAAAGATAAGGCTAAATACGACTACGTAGCCGAAGATGCTAAATTTGCAGCCGCAAGGGCAAAATATACATCAGATGATGAAGAAATCGACGATATCGACGATATTGAAGAGGAGGAATATAAAGATGAAAATCAGGATGAACTAGAAGATGAACTGAAAGATGAACTCGAAGATGAACTTGAAGATGAAAAATACGATCGCGATGAGGAGTAACTAGAAAATTTTTTAAAACTTTAACATTGATGAAACCGAACTATCGACGCTGCATTAGTTGTCGCAAAGTTGGTCTAAAAAACGAGTTTTGGCGAATTGTCCGCGTCTTTGGATCTGGACAGGTACAATTAGATGAGGGCATGGGGCGTTCTGCCTATATTTGCCCACAAGCAAGCTGCCTGAGTGTAGCTCAGAAAAAAAACAAACTAGGGCGATCGCTACATGCATCAGTGCCAGAAGCACTGTATCAAACATTGTGGCAGCGCCTGTCCCAAAGTAATCTCCCAAATCAAATCGAGCTTTAACTGCTTTGGCGGTAATCCCCAGAGGAATTGTGCCGACAGCCGCACCCCAAGCGCTATCGCCACACCCTCTGTTATGCTCGTATTTGATGCCAAAATAGTAATAGGGTGTCTGGCAAATCGCTCTTTAATATCTAAAGGGGGCGAAACAACACTCCAAACATAGATTTACGCTCAATGTGTTGTGGAAGACTCAGAATCAGCAAAACAAAACATTAAAAAATTGCAATCTGGTAGCGCCCACGCGCAGTTCGGCGTCAACCATCGTTTCTGGTGGCAATGCCAGCCTTAAACCGAAACATCTCTCTTTCCTGATTGGAGGCACCGGCAACAAAACGGCAACCTAAAAACAGTAATCAAAGGGTGGAGATGTCGCAAAAGCTGGCATCCATCCGTTAAAACTGTAAATTAAAGGGGAAGAGTGGATGAACAACGGCAAAGTTAGAATCTACGAATTATCAAAGGAATTGAATTTGGATAACAAAGAGCTATTAGCAATTTGCGACCAGCTCAATATCGCGGTCAAAAGCCATAGCAGCACAATCACCGAGTCCGAAGCGGAACGCATTCGTTCCCAAGCAGAAAAACTGGCAGCTACGCACCCGATGCCCAAAAAAGATCATCATGGTGCAACCAGTCATAAACCACATAAACTACAAATAGCCTCCCGAAATCGACCTGCTGCATCACAAAAACAAGAATTGTTAGAAATACGCAAACCAAAACCACCTAAAAATAATGCTGCCAACGCCCCGGAAGCGTCGGCTGCTACCAACACCGAATTTGCTTCTTCTGAGGTTACTCCTCTTTCAGCCCCCAGACCTTTCGCTACACCAGTCTCATCCATGAAGCCGACGGCACCCATTCGACCTGCACCCCGGAATCAGTCTGAGACCCCACAACAAACTGCTGTGACAGAAGCCGATCAAACGCCCAAGCCAACTCAGCCAGTGGAAAAAATGGCAGCGGAAAAACCAGAAGCACCTTCCTCTGTGCCCCAAAAGCCGAAACCAGAAAAACCCCAAAAACCACAACTGGTTGCTCCACCCGCAAGACCTTCTGTGGAAAAGCCTCAATCGGCACCCCAAGCTCATCAAGCAGAAAAACCGATCCTCAAACGCGATCGCGACCAAGTTCGCGAACAGCCTCGCGATCGGGATAAGGGCAAGGGTAAACCACAGGCTCCGGTAAGTGCAGACGGTGCACAGACTACCCAACAGCCTCCGAAACCGACGCGTTCCCCTGGCCCCCAGCCGAAATCGGATCAAAAAGGTAGAGGAACTTCTGCACCAGGTGAAGTGCCAAAACCAAGACCACCAGTACGTCCAGGTCAACAGCCAGCAGCGGCAACACTATCAAAACCTGTGCCAGCAACACCTGGAAAACCACAGGTATCTGAAGAAGAACCAGACCTAGAGGTAGAATCAACCGAAATCATCGAACTCAAACGTCCCACACCTCCTCGTCAACCGAAAGTTGGTAAAAAGTGGCAGCCGGAAGAAGAGATTGATGAAATCAAAGAAGCTGCCAAAGCCAAAGCAGCTGCCAAAGGTAAACGCCTCAAACCCATTGTTGATGATTTTGAGGACGAAGATTTCCTCGAAGATGAAGATTCAGATTTAGCAGCCGCTGCTATTCAAATCAGCAATGCGATCGTTCGTCCACCCAAACCCAAGGCTGCTAAACCAGCCCAGCCTGCTACAGCCGCAGTCACTGCTAAACCGACTAAAAAGCCAACTCAACCTCGTGGTGAACAACAGCGTCGCCCACAGGAGCAAAAGCGCGAACGCCCTGAAAAACTGATTGTGACAGGCACGATGACCGTGCAAGAGTTGGCTGATGCCTTGGCAGTTGCCGATACAGAGATTGTGAAAATCCTTTTCCTCAAAGGCATGGCGGTGAGTATCACCCAAAGTTTAGATATTCCTACCATCACCTTGATCGCCAACGAACTAGAAGTAGAAGTAGAAACTCAAGAACCAGAAGCAGAAGCCCGCAAAGTCACAGAAATGCTGGATGTGGCAGACCTGGAAAACCTCCAGCGGCGTCCGCCCGTAGTGACGATTATGGGTCACGTAGACCACGGGAAAACTACTTTACTCGACTCGATTCGCAACACCAAGGTAGCGGCAGGAGAAGCTGGTGGTATTACACAGCACATCGGCGCATACCACGTAGACGTAGAACACGATGGCAAAGTCCAACAAGTAGTATTTTTGGATACGCCTGGTCACGAAGCCTTCACAGCGATGCGGGCAAGAGGAGCACGAGTCACAGATATTGCCATATTGGTAGTGGCAGCTGATGATGGCGTGCGTCCCCAAACGATTGAAGCAATCAGCCACGCGAAAGCCGCAGGAGTGCCAATTATCGTAGCAATCAACAAAATCGACAAAGAAGGCGCTCAGCCAGACCGAGTCAAGCAAGAGTTGACAAACTATGGTCTGACTCCAGAAGAATGGGGTGGCGAAACAATTATGGTTCCCGTGAGCGCGATCAAAGGCGAAAACCTGGATACCCTGCTAGAGATGATTCTCTTAGTAGCAGAGGTGGAAGAACTAAATGCCAATCCAGACCGTTCTGCGAAAGGAACAGTGATTGAAGCTCACTTAGATAAAGCCAAAGGTGCAGTTGCTACCCTGCTGGTGCAGAATGGTACGCTGCGGGTAGGCGACATCTTGGTGGCTGGCTCGGTATTTGGTAAAGTCCGGGCTATGATCGATGACCGTGCTAGAAAAGTAGAAGCAGCTACTCCCTCCTTTGCCGTTGAGGTACTGGGTTTAAGTGATGTGCCAGCGGCTGGAGATGAGTTTGAGGTCTTCCTGAATGAGAAAGAAGCACGAGCGATCGCGACAGAACGCGCTGAAAAACAGCGTCAATCCCGGCTCATGCAAGGACGCGTCACCTTGACCAGCATTTCGGCTCAAGCCCAAGAAGGCGAGTTGAAAGAACTCAACTTGATCCTCAAGGCAGACGTACAAGGCTCTGTAGAAGCAATTGTGGGATCGCTCAAGCAAATTCCGCAAAACGAAGTGCAAATTCGCTTGCTGTTGGCGTCAGCTGGAGAAATTACCCAGACAGATATTGACCTGGCAGCTGCAAGTGGAGCTGTAATCATCGGCTTCAACACCACCTACGCTAGTGGCGCTAGACAAGCCGCCGATGAAGTTGGTGTAGATGTACGCGAATACAACATCATCTACAAACTCCTAGAAGACATCCAAGACGCTTTGGAAGGTTTGTTGGAGCCAGAACTAGTAGAAGAACCTCTGGGTCAAGCAGAAGTGCGTGCTGTCTTCCCCGTTGGTCGCGGTGCTGTTGCTGGTTGCTACGTTCAGTCTGGCAAACTAGTTCGCAACTGCAAACTGCGGGTGCGCCGTGGTGGTAAGGTAGTCTACGAAGGTGTTCTAGATTCACTCAAACGGATGAGAGAAGATGCGCGTGAAGTCAACGCCGGCTATGAATGTGGCGTTGGTGTTGACAAATACAGTGACTGGACGGAAGGCGACATCATTGAAGCCTACCAGATGGTAACTAAGCGCCGTACCCTCTCGGCTGCTGCGAGATAACAACAGTGGCAGAGCGGGAGAGGAAGTGGACACTTCATATTGGGGCTGACACACCGGACGCGCGAATCAAGAGGACACGGAGACACGGAGACTATAAGACGCAAAGAAAAAATCAAACACTCTCTGCGTCACCGCCTCTCTAGTTCTCCGCGTTATCGTACTTGCATCGCTGCATCTCCCATTCTTCCTGTCAAGCCACAGATGCACGTTAAGACTGCTGTGGTGTATCACTAATCTCAATCTCTCTCTTTTGATGAGTGTTCAATTAGCCACAGTTAGTATTTATATCCAGAAGTAGCAAAAATTGTCTGTTTAATTAAGAAATTTAAATTTTAAATTTTGAACTAACACTATTGGGGAGACGCTTCCACTACTTCTGTTGGTGGCAACATCTGCAAAAGCAAGAAGCGTCGATGAGCCAAGAATCCCCCGCCTTTTAGGCGTGGTGAGTGTCAAAGCAGTATGATTAGTTATAGTGCTGTTGCATTTATAATAATTTACTCTATTTACTCTAAAAGTAATAAATTTTGTTTGGATAATTTACTCTATTTACTCTAAAAGTAATAAATTTTGTTTGGTTTCTAACTCCCATTGCAGGCGTCTGAGACTATCTGCAAGCAGATTTTGCCTTTTGGAAAACAATATGTTATTGCGCTTTCCCGTAAGCATTGCATCCTATTTGGTCACAAATGAAACAGAATTTGCTGCCATAGAAATATTACCTTTAAAACAGATTTAGCAAGATTTTATAATAGCAAAGGTGCGGGAGAATCAAATCTTGCCCTAGTTCTTTTAATCCCAAAAGGGATGTAGAAGCCCGCACGCAAATCCTACTGCAATCAATCAATGCAGATAAGTATACTAATCAAGCTACAGTCGAGGACTGAAGAACTATGGCTCAAATTCAAACTTCCAGCGATCGCCAATTCGCTTATGATACCGAAATATGGAATAGTTTAAAGTGCGCGATCGCAGCTAGTTCTGGTTTCCAACGCTGGCTGTTGGAACGCGATGTGCAATTCCAAAAGCTCAGCCTTGAGCAACAGGTACAGCATTATTTGCGGGAAACTCTAGAGAATTTAGCTTACTAAAACACTCTTGTTGTTAGTTGTTAATAATTAGTAGTTAACAACAGCAATCTTCAAATGACAAGGAGGACAAGGGGGAAGAAAAGTCAAAAGTCAAAAGTCAAAAGTAAAGATTTTAATTTTGACCCTACCCTACGGGAAGTCGCCCAAAGGGCGTCTACGCTGCGCCCCTTGGGCATGCTTTTGACTTGGTACTTTTGACTTCCCGAAGGGTGTCTGCCCACTCTCCCTTGTCTCACCTATAAAGACAATTTCTGAATACTGAATCGACGTTCTAGAAGCCTTCCGGGTACTCTGCGAGAAGCTGCTCTGACGCTACTTAAACAATTAACACTTTAAAATTACTACAAAGGTAATCATGAAGTTGTTAGAAAGCTGAAATATATCACCTTTTAATAAAATTATTGTGAGTAAATTCTACAGCTTATTAAGCATTTGCAATACATTCTAAAATACCGAAATATAAAGATATTTTCAGTATTTTCGACAATTTATATTTATTTTGCTTGAGATAAAAGTTTAATATAAATCATTTTTGGACAATTATTTTTAATTGATCCAACAGATATTTGTTTTTACTAATCATGTTTTATGTATAATGATTTCTCACAAATAAGTATAGCCCCGGAGGAAATTGTCAACTATCTCAAAAGTGAAATGAGTTTGAGAGAGGTATATCAAAATATTTTGTCTCAAAAAGTGATACAGCACGTAGCTGAAGAAAAAGGGATAAATGTAACAGCAGAAGAAATTGAAGCTGAAGCAGATAATCAACGTCGTGAAAAGCGTTTGGAGAAAGCAGCAGACACCTTGGCATGGTTAGCAGAGCAATTTGTTAGTCCTCATGATTGGGAAATCGGAATTCGCAATCGGCTACTGACTCAAAAATTAGCACAGACGCTATTTGCCGAAGAAGTAGAAAAGTTTTTTATCCAAAATCGCCTAGAGTTTGAGCAAGCAATCTTTTATCAGATCGTAGTTGCTCATGAAAAACTTGCTCAAGAACTTTACTATCAAATTGAAGAAGGTGAAATCAGTTTTTATGAAGCAGCTCATGTTTACGATCTTGATGATAATCGCAGACACAAGTGTGGTTATGAAGGAAAAATTTATCGCTGGGCTATCCAACCAGATTTAGCAGCGATTGCATTTAGTACTCCACCTAAACAGTTAATAGGTCCAGTTAAAACTGAGCAAGGTTATCATTTGCTTATGGTTGAAGAGTTTATACCAGCAGAATTAACACACCAAAGGTATGAAGAAATTCTCAATAACATGTTTCAACAGTGGTTAACTGCTGAGATAGATTACATGCTACATTCTTTTTAACTTAAGATATAGTATCCAATCTAATATTTATTAATATTTATAAAAATAAAAATAGCTATCCTTGCGTGGAGGCTATTCTTTTACAACTTCTCCTTGTGAAGATCGTACCCCTTCGGGGCGGGAACTCTTAACAGGGGAAAAATTAGCCCCGAATATTAGGTACTAGCACCATTATTTATAAAACTATATATTAAAGAATTGATGAAGAGACCGTGAAGAATTAACAAAATATTGTAAATTTGATCTAAAACTGTTGACAAAATGTTTGTAAATATACAAAATAACGGTGTCAGATTCCCACAAATTGCAGGAACATACAGTTCTTATTGGTGTTTTTTCAAAAGTTCCGGTTTTTTGCAATATATTCAGGTTTAGTACGATATGGCGGTTACAAAACAGTGACGGAGACTTAGCGCAACAATTACTAGGAAATTTTGCGCTAGTGTTTAACTTCAGAAGCTTATATTTTTGAGAGCATAAACTTCTTCCAAATTTTTGGAACCTGTTTAGTAAAAAAGATTTTGATTTAGGCAAATCAGCCTTTTGATAGATTTACTAAAAATATCTTAAAACACAAAAATAGGGGTTGCGACGGTTCTATGAGCATTTATGTGATCGTTAACCTTTTGACGCAAACCGAGAAAGATTCCTTCTTTACACTTTTGAAATTAAATCGCGGAATAGTTTCGTGTCTGATATATCTTTTAACCAGTGAATGGTTCGCTGGTTAAGATGATTTTTAGTTTACTGTTGTTTTTTAAGGATACAACAGCCATGTTTTTTTCTTATATGTTCAGGCTTGCATACTACTGCTCATCAGGTAAATACCGATGTCTATTGGTAAGAACATCTTAAAAAATCAAGATTTGTTTATTTAACATAATTCCATGAGTAATGTGATGTACTCATAAGGTTCCCTTTTCTTCCAAAAGAAGTACATCAAATTGGGAGCTATGCTAATCGAAATCTTAGCCAAACTTTACTACATCCCTTAGACTCCCTAAACACTGAGGGAAAAATCCTCCGAAGTTTGAGCTAAACCGAGAACAGCCCCCCTAGACTCCCTAAACACCAGGGGGGAAGCTCCCAGTCTTAGTTGCACATCATGTAACTCCTTGAATTAGCCTTTGAGGGCTAACAAGTCGAGCAGCTGTGAAACATTGGCTAAGAGAGTTTCCACAACTGCCGCGGATTTATATGCCCGCGTTTTGCGATTGACGGCAACTAGCGATAATTATGACACTTCATTCTAGTCAATATCAAGCTTTCAAGTGTCAAGCTTTTAAAAGTGCTGACAAGCTCCGCAGCAATTTTTTAACACCGCTGAAGGCTTTGTTAAAGCAGAGGAATTTATCTACCTCCTTACCGCTAGGACTCCCTGATAGGCCCGAAATCTTTAAATGATTGATGTGGCTGTCAGACACACGATCAATTTGCTACTTGTCATGCAAATTTTTTGAGCCTAGTTTCCATGAACAAGATTCTTTCTGGAAGTGAGGAGGTACCATCTGTGTTTTCCGAGCAACAGCTAGTAGACCAGCAACTCACCACAATTCTGGGTGAGACGCTTTCACAAGAGGAATTGGAAAACTGTTTGGCGGCGGTGGAAATCTTAGAACCACCCATAGCGAAGCAGTTCTGGCACGCAACAGAGGCGAGTGCCGGAATTTATATAGTCATTGCGGGTAAAGTCAGATTGCTCGATAGCTGTGATAACTTGCTCGCTACTGTCACAGTCGGGGGATCGTTTGGTGAGATGACGCTGTTTCCCACAGCAGACTTCCAGCCATATGCAGCCAGGGCTTCTGACAACTTAAAGCTTTACCATCTCAGGGGTGAGGTGCTACAAGCTTTGATGGACAATTCTCCCAAAATTCGCGATCGCCTCTACCAAAAAGCAGAACTTTGGGATCTGCTTGTTGGTTATAGCCAAAACTCATCACCGCGCCAGAAAATTGTGCCAGAAATGCTGAAAGCTCTTTCTCTGTGTGAGCGGCATCATCTGGAAAATGGCTCCCTACCTGTAGAACTATGCCAAGATTGCCAATTGTGGCTGGTTTATCGAGGAGAATTGCTGCATTCTCATGGTCAAAGACTAACAGCGGGGGATATCTACGCTCCAAAAGCTCAGGCTAATTGGCAGGTGCTAAAACCTACAATCATTTACTGTCTGAAAGCTTCTGATTGGCAAACAGCACTGCAATACTGGCCGCAATTAGGGAAATTTAGTGACTCTGGCGACCGTCAAACCACTATTGATGAGAGTGAAACACCGCTTGGTGGCTTGAGAACACAAAGACCTCACACTCATAGAAAAATTATTCCTTTTCCACAGCCAGAAGCAGCGACAAAACAGTCAAAAGTAAAGCGAAAAAAACCGCGTCCTTATTTTCCCAGTCCGAAAGTGCAAGTAGGGCATTGGTGGGGACGCCTAACTCGACGCTATCCCTTTTATGCCCAACAAAGTGCTTCTGACTGCGGCGCTGCTTGCTTGGTGATGATAGGTAACTATTGGGGTAAGCGCTTTAGTGTCAATCGCCTGCGGGATATGACCAACGTCAGCCGCAGTGGCGCATCTCTGCGTGCGATCGCCACAGCAGCAGAAAGTCTCGGTTTTGCTACCCGTCCCGTCAGAGCCAGTTTCGATAAATTGGCAGAACAACCTCTACCAGCGATCGCCCACTGGGAAGGCAAGCACTTTGTCGTCGTCTATGAAATCACAAAAAAGCAAGTAATTGTAGGCGATCCCGCCATCGGTAAACGTACCTTGACCCCCAAGGAATTTCAAGCGGGTTGGACTGGTTACGCATTGTTGCTGCAACCCACAGCCCTACTGAAAGATGCCAAGGACGAAAGTGTTGGCTTATGGAAGTTTTTTGAGTTAGTCAAACCTCACTATAAGGTACTGCTAGAGGTCTTCATCGCCTCAGTCCTGATTCAGATATTTGGACTGGTAACGCCGGTGTTTACCCAGCTGCTATTGGATCGAGTGCTGGTACAACGCAGTGCTAACACCTTAAATGCTGTTGCTTTGGGGATGATCATTTTTGGTTTGTTCCGCGTCACTATGAGCGGAGTGCGGCAATATCTGCTAGATCACACTGCTAACCGCGTTAGCATTGCCCTATTGGTGGGATTTATTAAACATACCTTCCGCTTGCCCCTCTCGTATTTTGAGTCCCGTTACGTCGGGGACATCATCTCGCGCATCGATGAAAACCAAAAAATTCAACGCTTCCTGACTGGTCAGACTCTGTCAGTCTTGCTGGATTTACTGACATTGGCGATCTATCTGGGCATGATGTTCTGGTATAGCTCGCGCATGGCATTATTTGTGCTGTTTACCGTGCCACCATTTTTTATCCTGGCGCTGGCTAGCACAAGTATTTTGCGCCGCATCTCCAGAGAGATTTTTAATGCTGGAGCTGAAGAAAACAGCTATCTGATCGAATCACTAACAGGAATTCGCACTGTCCGTTCATTGGCCATTGAACAGACAGTGCGCTGGCGTTGGGAAGAGTTGCTGAATAACTTGGTCAAAAAAGCCTTTAATGCTCAGATAATTGGCAACCGCCTCTCTATCATCAGTGGTGTTATCGATACCTTTGTGAATACTGCATTACTCTGGTACGGAGCAACTTTGGTGATTAACGGGGAACTCACCGTAGGGCAATTAATTGCTTTCAACATGTTGGTGGGTAATGTCATCAGTCCTTTTCAAAGGCTTTCACTGCTGTGGAATCAATTGCAGGAAATCGTTATTTCCACTGAACGTATCAATGATGTCTTAGAAGCAGAACCAGAAGAAGACTTGCAAAATAAACCCCGCAAGTCCATAGGTAGTCTTCGCGGTCATATTCGCTTTCATAAAGTTACCTTCCGCTATCACCCAGAAAGTGAGACTAACGTGCTGGAAAATATCAGCTTTGAAATCCAGCCAGAGCAAATGGTAGCTGTGGTAGGACGCAGTGGTTCTGGAAAAACGACTCTCAGTAAGTTGATTTTGGGTTTATACCCACCGACAGAGGGCAAGGTATTGATTGACGGTCATGATGTCACTAATATTTCCCTGCGATCGCTCCGTTCTCAAATAGGTGTTGTAGACCAAGATACCTTTTTATTTGGTGGCACCATCCGCGAAAACATTTCTATAGCTCACCCAGATGCCTCTATAGAAGATGTTATTCAAGCAGCACGATTGGCAGGAGCAGATGAATTTATTCAGCAACTACCATTGGGTTACGAAACCCAAATCGGTGAAAATGGCGGAATGCTCTCTGGTGGACAACGCCAACGCCTAGCTATTGCCCGTGCTTTACTGGGAAATCCCCGCTTGTTACTTCTGGATGAAGCCACCAGCCATCTAGACGCTGAATCAGAACGCATTATTCAAAACAATCTCAAAACTATTCTCAAAGGACGCACAAGTGTAATCATTGCCCATCGCCTCTCTACTGTACGCAATGCTGATTTGATTCTTGTTTTGGATCGTGGCGTATTGGTAGAAAGCGGTACTCATGATGAACTAATCGCTAAAAAAGGTCATTACTACTACCTGAATCAACAACAACTAGCTCAAGCTGGTTAAATCTAGGGACTAGGGAATTGTTGGTGGTTGTTTGTTGGTTGTTGGCGGTTAGTGGTTAGTGGTTGTAGAGACGTGCCATGGCACGTCTGTACATTGGTTAGTGGTTAGTAGTTAGTGGTTGGTTGTTGATTATTTCCAATGCCCAATCCCCGATCCCCAATCCCCAATCCCCAATCCCTCACCTCCCCATCTACGTGTTGAGGAATAGAATATGCCATATCCATCTCCCAATTTCTCATCCGCACAGGCTGATGAGCGGGATGAGTATCCAAGTCCAACCCAGACTCAAGGCTTTACTGAGACTGAGGAACAGGTAGAAGCTCCAGAGCATACTAAAGAATTACATTACGGTACTGAAGAACTACTAGATGCCTTACCCAGACTTTGGACGCGTGGTGTGCTGTACACGCTGGTAGGTTTTGCTGTCCTCGCCTTACCTTGGGCAATGCTCTCTAAGGTCGATGAAACTGGAAGCGCCAGAGGACGTATAGAACCTCAAGGCTCAACGCAAAAATTGGACTCTCTAGCAGGTGGGAGTGTTAAAGCTGTCATGGTCAAGGAAGGTGACACTGTCAAAGCTGGACAGGTTCTGCTTGAACTCGAGTCTGATATCTTGCAAACAGAACTCCAGCAAGCCCAGGAAAAACTTTCTGGATTACAAAACCAAAGGGCGCAACTGAATGTACTTAAAAACCAATTACTGTTGACACTTAGCGTTCAAGAGCAACAAAATCGCTCCCAGATCTTGGAAAAAATGTCCCAGGTGAACCAGGCAAAACAAGACCTGGATGCCAAAAAGAGTGTCTATAACCTACAAAAATTAGAAAAACAGGCATTAGTAAATCAGGCACACCAGCAGATTAAGACTGCTCAGAATGACCAGAATTCCACTCAAGATCGTTTAAGCATAGATTCAAGAATAGTCGAGCGCTTTAGCCAATTAGTAAAGGATGGCGCCGTTTCCGCAACTCAAATCGATCAACTCAAAAAAGAAGAACAAGAAAGCAGACAACTCTATGAAAAGGCTTTATCTGACGTTAAACAAGCAGAATTGCGCTTAGCTGAGGAACAGAGTCGTTATCAGGCAACAATGAGTCAGTTGGAGTCTGATATCAAGCAAGCACAACTGCGACTGCAAGAAGAGCAAAATAGCTATCAAAGCTTAGTGCAAGCTGGTAAACTGGCAGTTCTGAAAAATCAGCAACAACTCAAAGACCTGCAAACACAAATCGCTGTCCTGCAATCCCAAATTGCTCAAACGAAAAGCCAAATCATATCCTTAAATCTTCAGTTGCGGCAACGAATAGTGCGATCGCCCATTGATGGGGTGATTTTTGAGTTACCAGTTACCAAACCAGGAGCAGTGGTACAAGCCGGTCAGAGAGTTGCCCAAATTGCACCCAAAAATAAAGCTTTCATACTCAAAGCTCAGATGCCTAACCAACACAGTGGCTTCTTGAAGGTGGGAATGCCAGTCAAAATCAAGTTTGACGCCTATCCCTTCCAAGAGTACGGCATCGTCCAAGGGAAAGTTATTTGGGTATCTCCCGACTCCAAAGTTAGTCAAACACCCCTAGGAAACGTAGAAAACTTTGAGTTAGACATCGCCCTAGACCAGCAGTATGTCCACAATGGCAACAAACGTATTCCATTGACTGCCGGTCAGACAGCAACCGCTGAAGTCATTATTCGTCAGCGGCGCGTAATTGACTTTGTTTTAGATCCGTTCAAGAAACTGCAAAAAGACGGTTTAGAGCTTTAGTCATTAGTCATTGGTCATTGGTCATTCATTAGTAAGAACGGATGACAAATGACAAAGGACAAATCACAAAATTGGAGGAATAGCTTTATGTCCAATCATCTGACCATTTCTTGCTCAGACATCATTCACAAACTCAAACTCTCCTGCCAAATTCCTAGTGTTGTGGAGGCGATCGCATCTCAAAGAGTTATTGCCCAAGCAGCCCAAGAAGCAAGTATTCAAGTTACAGAAGAAGAAATACAGCAAGAAGGAGACAATCTACGTTCAGAGAAAAAACTCGTCAAAGCAAAAGACACTTGGGCGTGGTTGAAGAAACATCATCTGTCTCTGCATGAGTTTGAAGAACTAGTCCGCAACAAAGTTCTGGAACAGAAGCTAGCCAATCATTTATTTTCAGACCACGTTGAAAAGTTCTTTTATGAGCATCAACTTGATTACATCGCTGCCGTCACCTACGAAGTTGTCTTTGATGATAGAGACTTCGCTTTAGAACTGTTTTATGCGCTAGAGGAAGGCGAAATCAGTTTTCCAGAAATTGCTCGCCAATACATACTCGAACCAGAACTCCGTCGTGCTGGTGGATATCAAGGAGTCCAATACCGCAAAGAATTTCGTCCAGAAATTGCGGCGGCTGTATTTGCCGCAACTCCACCTCAGGTTCTCAAACCCATTACCACACCCAAAGGAGTTTATTTAATTTGGGTTGAAGAAATCATTCAACCCCAATTAGATGAAGAGTTACGCGGAAAAATCATTACAGAATTGTTTTCTAATTGGTTAAAGCAACAAATAGAGGGAATAGAAATTGTGACTCAGCTAGATGCGGATGCCAATTTGCAACCACAAGAGGAACTGTTGCAGCAAGCTTGAGTTGGTTTTTAACCATACTAAATAGCTCATTGAGTTTCAAAGATTTTCTGATAATTGATAACTTTCGATAACGCGATGAATTAATGGAGATTTTTAATTAATTTTAAAGTTAGCAAATCTAAATTTTGCAAGTCATTTTTTGATGGCAAACAAATAAATATTAATTTTATTGATAATTATTATATCCGGGTAATAAAGGTTTATTGATTATTACTCAGTTTTTTTATTGCAAATTTTACCTATTTTATCAACATTAAAAATCCTTGTATTTAGTTGAAAAATAATTGAAATATCATTAATTATATTTATCAATAAAAAACGAAAAAGTATTGATTTTTTTTGTGATTACGCTAAAGTAAAAATGTAACCAATAAGAAATAAATTGGTTGCTAAAAGATTCCTCAAGCTGATTAAGTAATTCTCAGGAGAAACCCATGATTATTTCTGATTTGAATCATTTGGAAGCTGTTGAAGGAGAAGGTATTGTAGGCGGAAGCTATCCCACTGCATTCGACATCAAGTTTAACAAGGACTTTAAAAAGAACATCAACATCAAGTCCAATGTTGTCAGCAGTATAGTATCCAAGCCTGAGATCAAAGGTAATGTTGCTGAGGGTGAAGCTGTAGCTAATGCATTTGGTAAAGACACCTACTCAGATGCTGAGACTGCTACTGAAGCTGTAGAGGATAAATACTCTGCTTCTATCGCTAACTCAGTTTCTGCTGTTTACTAATTCCAATCCAATTGAGCGAACCTCTTTGAAGGAGATTATTTGTCAAGTGTTTCACCTCGATAATGGCGAGTTGAAAACTGGACGAAAATCTCCCTAAGGTTACAAAAATCGCTGAAAGCTTCTAAAAAGCTTTCAGCGATAATTAATGTTTCCACAAGTGGCTAATTATCAGTAGACTAAGAATTTGCCACTCCATATTTGTGAAACTAATAATTAATATATGCGGTCATAGCAGTTTGCACTTTCCTGCTGATGACCGTCACTTTGCTCCAATTAAAAATTGGAAATTAAAAATGGGAATGTTAATTTTTAATTCTTAATTTTTAATTCCCCGAAGGGGCTGACTCACTTCGGTTTAAACTACGGAGCGTTCGATATCATTAGTAACACCTGATGGTCGCCACGTATTCCTTGAAGTCAACACAGACTGAATGAATATAAAAAATAAAAAATCCCTTGTCTTTTACAAGAGCAAGGAAATACAGTAAATAGCAAATATTTGAAAAGGAAAGTTCCAGAGAAATTAACTATTTTAGTTAACTAATTTTTGCTATTTACATTAATTTTAACACTCGTACTTCGAGACATAGAAAAGCCATTTTCATCCCAAGCCCAAGCAACTGCATTTGCCCGAGCTATGCTAGTTGTTATACCAGGATTATTACGAACAGTAGTTTCAGTTTCGCTAAGAGCGCCAGTGACATCTCCAAAAGCAATTGCACCAGCTTCTGCATCAGCATAAGTTGGAGAAGTGTCTGTGTCAGCATAAGTATAAGTCATTGCACCACCGACAATTTTGTTATCAAATTCTACTGCTTCACACAAATCTAAATCACAAATAATCATTATTCTTTTCCTCGAAAAATAAGCAAAGTATTTTTCTGCAATTATGTTATCAGATATAAAATTAATGTTGGTTTTTTAAATGTAAAGATATAAATAAATTTAGCGCAAAGATTACTACAATTTTGACACAAGTTTGTACAATAAACTGGTCTTTGAAATTCACTCAAAAAGTAAAGAAATATATAAAAACTCATGTATAAAAATAAACTTGGTTGATATAATTAATCAACCAAGTTCTGATACCCCTAATAAATAGAGCTTAACAAGTATCGCTTAATTTCTTGCCTGGGGTTGTGGTAAACCAGGAATTGTTACATCTATTGGCGTTACCTGTGTTGCTAGCTGTGTCAATGGTGGTTTAATGGCGGTTTGATTCCCCACAACCAAAGTTATCAGTGCATCTGGTTTGAGATATTGTTGTGCCACTCGCTGTACATCTGCTGCTGTCGTTGCTGCTACAGCTTTTTGATAGCGAAATAGAAAATCAGAGGGATAGCCATAGTATTCATACCGCATTAAGCGTGACAAGACTTGAGCAGGATCTTCAAAATTGAAAACAAACGAATTGAGAGTAGACTCCTTAGCAAAAGCTAGTTCTCTGGGCGTCACTTGTTGAGTTTGCAGGCGTTTGATTTCTGCTTGCAGAGCTTTCACAAACTGCACAGTCGCGTCCGATCGCGTTTGTCCACCAGCAATGAACATACCAGGATAGTCATGGCGGGGACTCCAGTAACCGTATACCGAGTAAGCTAACCCCTGACGCGATCGCACTTCATTAAACAAGCGTCCGCCAAAGCCATTTAACACCCCACTTAACACATCCAATGCAGGATAATCGGGACTGTTAAACTGTCCTCCCAAATGTCCGATGAGAATATTACTCTGAGTCAGTTGTGGTTGATTAACAAAAAACACACCACCTTGATTGGCTTGTGACACTTCTGGCAATTGGGGTTTAGGTAAATTTGGGTTGGCTTTCCAGTCACCAAACTTGGCTTGAATTAGCGATTTCATTTTCTTGGGGTCAAAATCCCCCACAATCCCCAAAATCATATTATTGGGGTAAAAGTACTGCTGGTAAAACTTCACCAAATCCTGACGGGAAATATTATTTATCGTTGCATACTCAGTTGTACGGGCGTAAGGACTTTCCTTGCCGTAAATCAATTTCGTAAATTCTCGCTGAGCAATCTGATCTGGAGTATCATTACGACGTGCTATCTGTCCACGTGCCTGCGTCTTTGCCAACTCCAGTTTATCCTGAGCAAACATTGGTTCTCGCAGTATCTCAGCAAACAAACCTAACACTGTTTCTGTATCTTCGCTGAGGGCTTCAAAACTTGCAGTGCCACTACTTTCATTAACACTGATTTCTACTGAAGCTGCCCGTTGTTCTAACATTTGGTTGATTTCGTCGGGCGTATGGGAAACAGTTCCCCCAGTTCGCATTACCTTGCCTGTCAACTCAGCCAAACCAACTTTATCTGCCGGTTCCCAGCGATCGCCAGTACGAATCATCGCCCCACCCTTTACCAAGGGCAATTCGCGATCTTGCATCAAATACACAACTATGCCGTTATTTAGCTGATACCGCTCGTACTTTGGTAACTTTACCTCAGGCAGTGGTGCAAACTGCAACTCCGTATAATGTTTTGCTGCTGTTGCCGCCCAAGATAAATTAAAAGTCAAAAGTACAAAGGCAAAAGCAACAACCAGTGCATAAACCAACCGTTTCCCATTCGGAATCATAAGTTTGAAATTTGAAATCGTCATTTGCCTTTTGCTCTTTCTCTTATACCTCTGCATACTTTGTTCATCCTTGCTGCGACAACAGCTTGCCAATAGTACGATTTTGGGGCGTAAAAGTTGCTTGTGCTACCCGTTGAATATCAGCAGCCGTCACGGCTTCTAATTTATCCAACTCCTTAAACAAATTTCGCCAAGAACCAGTTTTCACTTCGTATTCCAACAATTGCTGCGCCATACCCATATTAGAATCGAGCGTTCGCAACAATTCTGCTCTGGCTTGCGTTTTCACCCGTTCTAACTCAATAGCTGACACTGGTTCAGTCTTGAGTCTGTCAATTTCTTTTCGCAACGCCACTGCCACCTCGTCAACTGTATGACCGGGAGCCGTGAGAGCATAAAATAACATCAGATTCGGATACTTATCTCCCGGAAATCCGCTGAAACCCTGGGCTGAAAGTGCCAACCGCTGCTTTTCCACTAAAGAACTGTATAAGCGCGATGTCCGTCCGTCACTCAGTAATCTACCCATAATGTCATACACTACGTTATCTGGATGGATAACTGCTGGACGATGATAGCCTTCTAAATACCAAGGTTGAGAATTTAACTTTAACGCCACTTCCCGGGTTTGTTTTTGCTGTGGTTCTGCTGGCAGATTTTCATCAGGTTTTGATTTGGCTTTGTACCGCCCAAAGTAAATTTGCGCCAGTCTTTTGACTTCAGTGGGTTTGACATCTCCCACAATGGCGATGGTTAAATTACTTGGTACATAGTGCGTGTCGAAAAACTTCTGGACATCTTCCCGTGTTAAGTTGCGGATATCTTCGTCATAACCAATCACCGGACGCCTGTAGGGATGGACTTTGAAAGCCGCATCAATAAATTTCTCCAACATCATGCCTATGGGTGAATTTTCCACCCGCAGGCGTCGCTCCTCTAAAATGACATCTTTTTCTTTATAAAATTCCCGAAATACAGGTTCTAAAAATCGTTCAGACTCCAGTGACATCCACAATTCCAACTTGTTAGAAGGGAAGCTGTATAAATAACGAGTGGCTTCTGTGGAAGTATTGGCATTTAAACCCACACCTCCTGCCTGTTCAACAATTCGCCCTAAATCATTTTGCTGGACAAGCTTGGCGGCTTGCGCTTCCACTTTCTCAAATTCGGCTGTTAACTTAACAACCTCATCTTTTTTGCCAGCTGCTTTCGCAGTTTGAATTTGCTCAGCCAACCGATCCAATTCGTCTAGTAGCGGTTTTTCGGCTTTGTAATCTTTTGTACCAATCCTGGTTGTACCTTTGAAAGCTAAATGCTCTAGAAAGTGTGCTACACCTGTTTTTCCTTCTGGTTCATCTATCCCGCCTACATCCGCATAGGTAACAAAAGAAACTACAGGTGCTTGATGGCGTTCAAAGACAATGAATTTCATACCATTGTCGAGGCGAAACTCCGTCAGTTGCTTCATCACTCGATCCAAATAGGGTTGAATTGAGCTTTGAGGTGGTAGAGTTTGAGTTTTAGCAAAAGCAACTGGTGGTAGCAACCCCCACGCCAAGGTTAATGCTAAAAGCAACGTGACTATTAGCTGAGTTGCTTTTTTTCGGACTTGAATTTGATCTGAGCAATACAACTGGTTCATAAGCGAAAATGAAAGTAAAGTTTCATTACCTAAAAAACAGGATACTTGCGAGTAGGGCGTTAATCTTGTATTAAGCTTTCTGTGCTTTTTGTACTTGTCGTAAGACAATAATGCTACGAGTCCAGTTCCGGATATTTCACTATAACTGTTATGCGTGTTTTTAATTCTCCGCCGCCATCAGAGGCGCAAACGCGTAGCCGCATTTTACAAGCGGCAAGGCGGTTGTTTGCCTCCCAGGGATTTGATGGCACTACCACTCGCGATTTAGCGCAAGCAGCAGGCGTGGCGGAAGGAACGCTATTTCGCCATTTTCCCAATAAAAAGGCAATTTTGGTGGAGGTTGCTACTGCTGGCTGGGTGGAGATTCTCACCGATCTGCTCACAGAATTAAGTGAAATGGGCAGTTACAAAGCAGTAGCTCAAGTGATGCGCCGCCGGATGTGGAACATGCAAAAAAATGCCGATTTGATGCGGGTGTGTTTTATGGAGGCGCAGTTTCACCCCGACTTGCGCGATCGCATCCAGTCAGAAGTGATTGCCAAAATGACCGATGTTGCCGAAGCTTTCTTCCAAACTGCAATGGATAGAGGCATTTATCGCCAAATGGATGCGAAATTGGTAGCAAAAGTTTTTTTGGGAATGTTTGCGATCGCCGGCTTTTCTCACAACACCCTGATGGAACCCAACGCCCCTCCCGAAAAAATGCAGCAAATGGCAGAAGGACTTGCTGATATCTTTCTCAACGGCGTACTGGCTAGGGAATAGAAATTATGAATGATAAATGATGAAAATTTTCATAATTCATAATTCATAATTTTTACCGCTTGCTGACTCCACTGCTGTACTTGCTCAACAGAAGGGCATAAATCCCGCCGTTGCATTGTCGCCACCTGTAAGCGCAAAATTTGCTGATGCAATCTGTGGATGGGAAGAGTCGCTAGCAGCGCCACAGAACCAACACCAGCATGAAGTAATAATCCACAATATTGAGTGCCAACGCTAGGAATCCGCGCCAAATCCGCCAACGCCACCCATTTATTGACATATTGAAGATGGATTTGCAATTTATTTGCCAGCATGAGCCTAGCCTGTGGAGTTTTACCTTGTTCGACTAGTGCTTTTGTGGTGGTAATGCCGCAGTTTTGGAGTTGGGATTTTGCCTCTGGTGACAATCCTGGTAATTGTTCAATCGGCCAGTCGCAGGATTGCACAACACTGACTGGCGGTTTACGTTTAGAAGGCATTTCTGAAAATAAAAAATAGGCTTATTTAAATATTGTGACAAACACATTCTTTATTAGGCAGGCAATACCAATTCTCAAAACTAGAACTACACATGGTTCGTAGTAATACCGATTGAATAAATGTTTACAACACATCCTGATGTAGAGACGCGCCATGGCGCGTCTCTACAATGTCTATTTGTCGCATTATTTTTTCAAAATTGTATAAGTACTTAAGTGCTTACTACAAGCCAAGAAAAGCAGTTGCGAACTTGCAAATGTTCAAATGTTCCATCACGACGCCGTCAGTAAAAATGCGTAAAAAAAACTTGTTTAATAGTATTTAATAATTCTTTAATGGTGTATGGTTTCAATAAAAATGCTTGCACGCCAATACCACTAGCTTTTAAAAGCTTAAGATTAGATGCGAGTCCGCTAATGGCAATAATTTTGATAGAGGGATTCATTTGTTGCAGAACGCGAATAGCATTTAACCCATCCATCGATGGCATCTGCATATCCATCAACACCAAGCTGATTTCATTTTTGTGTTGGGCGTAGAGTGAGAACGCTTCAATGCCATCACTGGCATTCAGGACTCTGTAGTTGTAGTTTAAAAGTGAGGCTTTGGTAACATCTCGAACAGATACTTCGTCATCCACAACCAGAATTAATTCGCCGTTTCCTCTAGCCATCTCGGAGTCATCAGCTGATAGTATTGCCCTTGTGTCACTGGCACTCAAGTACAGCTTAAATTGGCTGCCTTTGCCTACTTCACTATAGACATTGATAAAACCACCGTGGTTTTTGATGATACCAATAACCGTAGAAAGACCTAACCCTGTACCTTTGCCTGGTTCTTTGGTTGTGAAAAAGGGTTCAAAAATTCTCTCCAGTACCTCTTGTGGCATACCGCATCCTGTATCCGACACGGTTATAACCACGTAGTCACCCACTTTTGCCTCCAGATTCATTCTGGCATAGTTTTCATCAACAAATAGATTTTCAGCAGAAATAGTGAGAGTGCCTCCATTAGGCATAGCATCACGAGCATTTACACACAAGTTCATCAACACCTGATGTATTTGCGTGGGATCTGCCGAGACAGTCCAAAGATTTGGCGTTGGTATATCAATGCAGATTTCAATTGATTTGGGAAATGTATTTTTGACAATCCGCTCAATTTCTTTGAGCAGGTGTCTTGGTTGTAGAGGAATCCGCTTCCCTTCCGCACCCCGTGCAAACGACAGAATTTGCTTGACGAGATCTGCACCGCGTTTAGAATTGTCTTCCAGGATTTTCAGCAGTTGCCGATTTTGCTCATCAAGATAGGGAAGTTTAAGTGGCAGCAGTTGAGCGACTGCCAGAATGGGCGTCAGTATGTTATTCAAATCATGGGCAATACCGCTTGCTAAGGTTCCGAGGCTCTCTAGGCGTTGTACCCGATAAAACTGTTGCTGGAGTTGTTTTTTCTCGGTGATGTCGGTATCAACGGCGAGGATAGATTTTGGTTGTCCCGCACCATCGCGCATGAGTGTCCAGCGACTTTGGACAATAATTTCTTGTCCAGATTTCGCGATTTTCTTTAGCTCGCCTTGCCATTCTCCTTGCTCAACAACAGTTCTGAAAGCCTCTTCGATTTGAGCTGATATTTGCTTGCATAAAAACTCGTAACAATTTCTACCTAGTACTTCTGCTGCTTGCCAGCCGTACAGACGCTCAGCGCCACGATTCCAGTATAAGATCCGACATTCTAAATCGCGGACAAAAATGGCATCGGTAGTGACATCAAGCAAAGCAGCCTGTTCGCGGATTTTCTGTTCTGCCTGTTTGCGATCGCTAATGTCGCGGAGCAGCCAGCGCCAACCCACTTGCTGACCCTGTTCGTCATGTATACTACTCAAAGCGATCGTCGCCGGGAAAGGATCTCCTTTGTGTGGCTTGAGGTAAACTTCCCAGTTCTGCATAGGCTGCAACTGTGCGAATCGAGTCTGAAAAGCCTGGCGTTCTGGGTTGGCAATAAAGACAAACAGTGGTTTGCCGATTAAACGCTGCTGTTGTATGGAGAGCAAGGTAGCTGCTGTACGGTTTGCCTCTCGAATATTTCCCTGAGTATCAGTTACTAAGTATCCATCCGGAGCGAACTCGAACAAATCCTGGTAACGCTGGCGTTCCAATTTTATTGCTTGATGGCTTATAGCCAGTTCTTCATTCTGCTGGCGCAGTTCCTCTTCAGCGACTTGTAGTTCTTCCAGGGTTATGTGCAATTCCTCGTTGGCTTGCTGGAGTTCGCTGGTTCGCTCTTGCACTCGTCTTTCTAACTCCGCATGAGCTTGTTGCAGTGCTGCTTGGGCTTGCTTGCGGGCAGTAATATCTTGAATAACAGAGATAAAATATTTTGGTTCACCAGATGCTTCCCTAACTAGAGAGACGGTTAAATTAATCCAAATATAGGTATTGTCTTTACGAATGTAACGTTTCTCTAGCGAATACGTTTCTATTTCACCAGCCAATATCCGGCGAACATACTCCAAATCGGTATTGAGGTCATCGGGATGTGTTATGTCTTGGAAAGTTAGCCGATTCAATTCCTCGCGAGTATAACCCACAATGTCGCAAAGCTTCTGATTCACCAGTAACCATTGTCCAGCTAGTCCGACGTGGGCGATACCAACAGCTGCTTGGTTGAATGTAGCCTGGAAACGTTTTTCGCTCTCAAGAAGCTGCCTACGCAAACGAGTTCTTTCTAGTACATTTTCAATAGCAAGACAAAGGCTCTCTGATGTTGTATTTCTTTTAACCAAGTAGTCAGCCGCACCGCTTTTCATCGCCTGTACTGCTACCTGTTCATCTCCCTGACCCGTTAGTATGATGACTGGAAGGTTTGTTTGACCTAACTGAGTTTTCAACTCGTTGAGAAACTCCAGCCCATCCATGTCTGGCAGCAGATAATCAAGCAAAATCACGTCGGGAAATTGCTGCTGACACAATTCTAGACCCTCTTCCCCAGTCTCTGTCTCTAAAATACTGTAGGTGTGTTGGTTATCCCCCAATAGGTAGCGGCGGTAGGTTTCTCGGTCTTCCAGGCAGTCATCAACTAGTAAAATTTTAATTGTAACAATCGTCACTTATCCCCCGAGTTTACCAGGAAACACAAGCAATTAAACTAACGAGTGAGAATAGCTTGGCAGGCATAAAATATAGAAGTCGAATCCTAATAGGGATTTTTACACTTCTCTAAAGGCTTAAATATTAATTTGGTTTATTTTGCTGGCTTCTAGCTTTCTCTAAGCCATCTTGAATAAGTATGCGAATCTTCTGAGCTAGTGATAGCTGACACCAAAATTTATCGTTGGAGTACGCTTGCTCAATTTCTTCCTTTAAGCCTTCAATATCTACCGAAATTCGCTTTGCCATACCATATTTTTCTCGCTTTTTATAAATTAACTAGAAAAGTACAGCTTAAGTTTCGATGCTTCAATATGATTCACATAAGTTCATCTTGCTTTAAACAAAGATTTTAAGTGCAGGTCATGGAACATAAAATGCGATCGCCCCTAGCTGACAACAAAAAGTAAATAGCTAGACAGCTAGGCAAATGCGATCGCTCACTTCATGCATCCTCCTTAACCTTCTTTGCTGTGGAGGAATTTTTTTGTTTATCTGGAAATTCGCCTTGTTCTTTAGCCTGTTTGATACCAATTTCAATCAAAAAAGCTGCAAGGTTGGCTGTTGGCCTGCCTTGTGCATCTGCCAACACCTCTAAATCTTCAAATACTGAGTCTGGAAGAGTTACAGTAAATCGTTTGCTCACGTCGCCACTCATCATTACTTTCGCATCTTAATAGTATGCCTTAAGATTCGCTAGTAGATTTAATTCATCCTAAAAGACTCTTTAAAGATGTTGATTGTATTCTAAAAAGATGTATACTAAATTATGTAGGGTGAGCAATGCCCACCCTACAAAATACGTTCTTGCACAGGAACGTTTGTGGTAGTAAGTTACTTACTACCACTTTCTTATTATTAAATTACAATGCTTTCTTCGTGTCTTGGTACCTTGGTGGTTAAACAAAATTTTTTCACCACCCTCCGGGTTCACCAGTCCTCCATCTCGGCAGAAGCCCTTACAGGTTCGGAATCGCTCATGGGGGAAACCCCCAAGACCGCGTTCCTCACCAAGACGGGGGCTGGACTCACCAAGACACTAAGACACCAAGGATCTAACCACTCACTTGAATCACCACTTTTCCAAAATGAGATCCACTTTGCAGGTAACGGTAAGCAGCCTGTGCTTCGCTAAACGGAAACACCCTATCTATTACGGGTTTGATTTGCTGCTGAGAAATTGTCTGATTCATTGCCTCAAACATTTTCCGACTACCTACATAAATCCCCTGTACTGTTAGACTCTTAAAGATTATGGGTAAAGGATCTACCTGTGCTCCTCTACCAGAGAGTACACCAATCAAGCTAACACGTCCTGCAATTCGCACCGCTTGTAGAGATTTCGGTAAAGTCCCAGCGCCACCTACTTCTACTACATGATCTGCGCCAGTGCGATCGCTGAGTTCATAAACTTTCTTTTCCCAATCAGGATTTATTTTATAGTTAATCGTCTCATCAGCACCTAATTCTCTAGTGCGTGCTAATTTCTCATCGCTGCTAGAAGTAATAATCACCCTCGCGCCGTGTATCTTGGCAAACTGAAGGGCAAATATAGATACTCCTCCTGTACCGAGTAATAATATGGTTTCGCCTGCACCAATATTACCTTTAGTTACTAAGGCGTGCCATGCTGTAACAGCTGCACAGGGTAAGGTAGCACCTTCTTCATAGGATAAGTACTCAGGTAATATTACTAGCCCATCTTGGTGTAAAACGACATATTCAGCCAACATACCATCAATACCACCCCCCAAATCCGATTTCATCTTCTCTCGGTTGAGTTGACCATCGATCCAGGCTTGAAAGAAAATTCCCGCCACGCGATCGCCTACTTTTACTCGCGTTACCCCTTCACCCACGGCTACAACTTCACCCGCACCATCGGACATAGGAATCAGAGGGTATTTCTGTCCAGATCCATAACTTCCTTCAGCAACAATCAAGTCACGGTAATTCAAGGACGTTGCCTTTACGCGCACAAGAACTTGGCCTGATTCGGGTCTGGGTTCCGGTCGTTCAACCAATTTCAGTGCATCAATGCCCGCCTTACTTTGAAGTTCGTAAACTTTCATAAATCTTCTTTGTTAAACACAACATTGCATAATCCACGCACGAAACTCTTACACCAAAACTCCGCGTCCCTCTGCGTTTACCTCCGCGAGCCTCTGCGTTTAAAATGCTACTATTTTACGCAAAGCCGTACTAAATTAACGCCAATCATCCAGCACAAAAACATCAGGGCGATTGTATCCCGCTTCAAGTTTTTGTATTCAACAGAGCGCTAGGTTCGATTTTATCCACTTAAACGCTGACGTAACCATAAAGCTAGTAAAGGTAATGCTAGCTGATAGTGTTGCTCAGCACCGTAAATCAAGCCTTTGTGCTGAAGTCCATTTAGTGCGCCCTGAAGACTGCCGCCACGAGAAAGACCATGTTTTTGAATATACTCTCGGCTTTGGGGTTTCTCAGTGGGGTCGGTAGCCAAACATTCTAAAAGATGGACTTGATTGCTTGGGAGTAGCATTAATAAGGACTCAAAGATGATAGATAAATCTTTGAGCAATTCTGCAACTGCTTGCTGTACTTCTTGTTCAGTGATTAATCCATCGGGACGGCGCAACGCTTGCAGGCGGCGAATTATTGCCGTGGCATCGCCAATGTGTCCTTGTACCGCATCTAGAAATAGTTGCAGTGCTTTTGAGCGAGGATCAAATGTTAATCCTACTGTCTGTAAAATCTCTCTTGCCCAGACTGCGACAACATCTTTCGCTAAAGGTGGTAACTGGACAATTTCCAGTGGATGGTTAGTTTCTTCAGAATGGTGGGTTATTTCGGCAATCGTTGCTATTAGCACATAATTTACATGAGTTTGTTGGTTAATTTCTCGCCGCAGTGTGTTTTCCCACAAACCATGACGATCCCATGAACGGATGTGGGGAAAACTCTGCAAAATCAGGACTACTCGCTTATCTTGAGATCCCGCTAAGATTTGGGGTAACTCAAGTAAGGTTTCAAATGCTTGCCATAACTGCTTTTGGTTAAGGGAGCGAATTAGTATCAGTTTGCCGCTGTTTGATATGGATTGATCCCCCCTATCTCCCCTTAATAAGGGGGGAACATCGCCCCCCTTTTCAAGGGGAGTTGGAGGGATCTCTTCTGCGTGAAAGCTGAAAAATTCCTTACCGCTGTTATTAACCCAGTCTTGAATTTTGACTGCATCGAAACTTTGGGCGATCGCTTCTGCCAGCAATTGCACAAATCTCTCTCCATCCGTGGCGCGAATACAGTCTATCTCTAGTGCGATCGCCCCCACTGCCAAAGCTGCCCCTCGTACCAAGGTACGCCGTCCACTTCCGGGTACTCCTGCAATCAGCAAGTCACCATCTTCTGCCAAAACTTCAACTATCCGCTGAAATTCCGCCGAACGTCCTATTAACTCTAAGGGGGTAGACAGTTCCAAGTTCACGCGTTTTAGCCTTCCGAATTTGAGCCTCACCTCTATGGCAAGCATACTCATTGCTTATACAAGACAACAAGTATTGAAAAATATGATAACAATCATTTAATGATTTTAGTGCAGAATCAACTTTAGCACTAATTAAGAGTGTTATATATAAGATAACACCTTTAAAAAGAATTAAGTTATGGTTCAAACTATATCTTCAGTCGGACTGCCCCAAGAGCAGCCCAAAGTTTGGCATACTTTAGAAACTGCGGCAGCGATCGCCTACTTAGAAACTGACTTAGAAAAAGGTTTGAGTAGTGCTGAGGCGAAACGGCGGTTAACTGATTTTGGTGCGAATGAACTAACAGCGAAGAAAGGCAAACCTTGGTGGTTGAAATTTTTGCTGCAATTTAACCAGCCACTGCTGATAATTTTGCTGTGTGCGGGATTAGTCAAAGCGATCTCAGGCAGTTTTGTGAATGCTGGGGTGATTTGGGGTGTTACTACCACCAACGCCATCATTGGATTTATACAGGAATCCAAAGCCGAAAGTGCGATCGCGGCACTAGTCAAAGCCATTACTACAGAAACTACTGTGATTCGTGATGGTAAGAAATTACGCGTACAATCCCGAGAGTTAGTACCAGGCGATCTAGTCATGCTTGCCTCTGGTGACAAAGTGCCAGCAGATTTGCGGTTAGTGCAAGTACGAAATTTACAAGTTGATGAATCAGCACTCACAGGTGAATCAGTAGCAGTAGAAAAAGATACCCAAATTTTAAAGGCTGACACTCCCTTAGCTGAGCGTAAAAATATGGCTTACGCAGGTGGTTTCGTCACCTTTGGACAGGCGATGGGTATCGTAGTTGCTACAGGAAACGCCACCGAAACAGGTCGAATTTCCCAACTAATGGAACGTCATACCGACCTTTCTACACCCTTAACTCGGAAATTTGATAAATTCAGCCAAAGTTGGTTACGGGTGGTATTGGGATTGGCAACGCTGACGTTTGTGGTGGGACTCAGCTATAGAGATTTGCAAGACGCCCTAGAAGCGGCTGTAACTTTAACCGTGAGTGCCATTCCCGAGGGGCTACCAGCAGTAGTGACAGTAACACTGGCAATTGGTGTTTCCCGCATGGCGCGGCGGCACGCGATCATTCGCAAGTTGCCAGCAGTGGAGACTTTAGGGAGTGCGACTGTCGTTTGTTCTGATAAAACTGGCACCCTGACAGAAAATCAGATGACTGTGCAAGCAATCTACGCGGGAGGACATCAGTATGAAGTTACTGGTGTAGGTTATGCACCAGAAGGAGAAATCCTGGTAAATGACCAACCGATTAGCTTGAACAGCGAGAAAGGTTTACAAGAATGCCTGATCGCCGGATTATTGTGCAATGATTCTCACTTAGAAAAGAAGAATGGCAAGTGGGTAGTAGTTGGCGATCCAACAGAGGGGGCATTAATTACCTCTGCGAAAAAAGCAGGTTTTAGCCAGTCTGCCTTAGTAAACGAAATGCCTAGACTGGATGGAATACCCTTTGAGTCTGAGTTTCAGTACATGGCAACTTTGCACGAAACTCCCAGGGGTAAGATTATTTATGTCAAAGGTTCAGCAGAGGCAATTCTCAATCGCTGTACGCTGTTGCTAAGTACTGATGGACAACCCCACCCTATAGACTGTGTAGAAACTTTTCGCCAAACAACGATTGAGCGAGAAGTGAATATTATGGCACGGCAGGGGTTGCGAGTACTAGCGCTGGCAAAAAAGTCAGTAAGCGATAAGCAAATCACAGTAGATCATGCCGATATTGATACTGGCTTAATTTTTTTAGGATTGCAGGGGATGATAGATCCGCCTCGCGAAAGTGCAACGAAAGCAGTACAAGCCTGTCAAGAAGCGGGAATTCAAGTCAAGATGATTACGGGCGATCATGCTGTAACGGCCCAAGCAATAGCTAGACGCATGGGAATTAATAAAAATGGTTCTGTTCTAGCATTTACTGGTGCAGAACTAGCACAGATGGATAAACAAGAATTGGCACATGTAGCAGAAGAAGGTGTAGTATTTGCTCGTGTTGCACCAGAACAGAAGCTGCGTTTAGTGGAAGCTTTGCAGTCAAAAGGCGAGATAGTCGCTATGACTGGGGATGGTGTCAATGACGCACCTGCATTAAAACAAGCAGACATTGGTATTGCGATGGGCGGTGCTGGTACGGAAGTTGCTAAAGAAGCAGCGGACATGCTGCTTACCGATGATAATTTTGCTTCGATTGAAGCAGCGGTGGAAGAAGGACGGGCGGTTTACAAGAATCTTTTAAAAGCGATTTATTTTATTCTCCCTGTCAATGGTGGGGAGTCAATGACAATTTTGTTAAGCACCTTGTTGTCAAGAGAGTTGCCGATTTTGTCGTTACAAGTTCTTTGGTTAAATATGCTGAATTCTATCACGATGACAGTGCCTTTAGCTTTTGAACCCAAGGCAAAAAACGTGATGAAACAGCCGCCTCGTCATCCCAATGAACCATTACTTTCGAGTAGCCGGATGAAGCGGATTTTGGCAATTTCTCTGTTTAACTGGATTGTTATCTTTGGGGTTTTTGAATATATTGAATACACCACAGGTAATTTAAATTTAGCCCGGACGATGGCGATAAATTCTTTGATTGCAGGGCGGATTTTTTATCTGTTGAGTATTAGTCAACTAATACCGAATTTGATTGCCAAGATGGATGGCACAATTGAAGAGAATGTGGATATTCCGGCAATTGGTTTTGGCATTGTTGGAGCTATAATTTTGCAAATCATCTTTGCTCACGTGCCTTTGATTAATGAGGTGTTTGAAACAGCGCCATTGAATTTTCAGCAGTGGTTGTTCTGTTTAGCTGTGGGTTCACCAATGATTATTTGGGCGGCAGTGGTAAATAAGATTGACCCTCCGAATTGAGGACTTAAAATTCACGCTAAGAGTATATCAGGGTGGGAGTAACCCACCTAATTTTTTTGTTATAAAGAAACTAGATAATATCTTTACATAGAGGATGTAGTTGCAGATAAAGTTCAGCAACCTTTTGATGTGGTTATTAATGATGTCGCAAAATTTGTGGATATATCCTCAAATGATGTACAACTAATTGAAGATGTTACCTCTGATGTAAAGCCAGAAATTCTGCAAAATGTTGAATCTACCACTACAAATGATCAACCACAATCTGGAAGTAAAAATTCTGTTGATGAGCAAGAAATTACAGCTGCCACTTTAAAAGTAGAGACGAGCCAATTAAAATCAGAAGCATCACCTTTATCTGTTGAAAATGTAGAAAAGACAATGTCTCTTCAAGCATTACCAAGTAAAGGTTTTGGTCGTGTTGCTACTTCACAAAGTAAATCAAAAAATTCTAAAAAGAAGAAGCGGTGATCTATTAATTTTCGCGTTACATAATGCAATCAAGCAGATATTAAAAAAATCCCAAATCTAGTAAATCATTAATAACTGCCTCTGCCTGATTGCTACTTTACCCGATTGGCTTTAATCCTCAGAAAAGCGATCGCCCTCAAACATAAACGTACCATTCATGTCTAGCAGAACAACCTTAAATCTCTCAAGTAAATTCATTTAATGCTTTTTCTATACAACAGGTGCTGATATCACACCCCTTGCTTCTAAAACTGCTGCAACTCGTAAAATTAGTTCTTCATGATAGGGTGCGGCTACTAATTGTACTCCCAACGGTAAAGCATTTGAACTTTGAATTGGCACTGATAAAACAGGCAAGCCAATGAATGATAATGGTTGAGTGAATAATCCTAAATGAGGACGGACGAGAATTTCTTCACCGTCTAAAATCATGGTTTGTTGTTCAATTAATGGTGCAGAAATTGGTGTAGTTGGGGCAATAATTACATCTACCTTCTGAAAGATTTCGCGAACTCTATCTTGAAACCATCTCCTAAATCGCTGCGCTTGGATGTACCAACTACTAGGAATTAACGCACCCGCAAGAAAGCGATCGCGCGTCGCTGGATCGAAGTCTTGCGGACGTTGACGCAACTTCTCCAAATGCAGATTTGCCCCCTCACAAGCTGTAATTACAAACGCTGCGGCACGGGCGCGATGTGCTTCAGGTATAGTTACATACTCAGCGACGTTCAAAGCATCTGCTACTTTTTGCACTGCTTCCAAAGCTTCAACATTTGCTCCTTTACGGAAATAATCATCGGCGATCGCAATTCTGATACCATCTAAATTGTGTAGAGACGTTGCATGATTGTGTAGAGACGTTGCATGATTGTGTAGAGACGTTGCATGATTGTGTAGAGACGTTGCATGCAACGTCTCTACAGGCAGGCGTTTTGTACAAACCGGATCGCGTTCATCTTCTGTTTGCAGTACATCAAAAGCTGTGGCAATATCCCGTACTGAACGGGCAAAGGGGCCGATGTGGTCAAAACTGCTGGAAAATAAAGCTACGCCAGCACGAGATAACCTTCCATAAGTTGGTTTGAAACCAAAAACGCCACACAAAGCAGCGGGTACACGAATTGAACCATTAGTATCAGAACCCAGTGTCAGCGGAACCAACCCAGCAGCCACCGCCGCCGCCGAACCACCCGACGAACCACCAGCTACCCGTTTGAGATCGTGGGGGTTATGAGTAGCACCATAATGGAAGTTTTCCGTCACAAACCCATAGGCGTACTCATCCATATTTAATGCGCCTACAAGTATCCCACCTGCTTGTTTCAATCGTGCTACCGCCGTTGCATCTTGCATTGCTGGAGGATTTTCAGCATTGATTTTTGCACCTGCAAGCGTTGTGATTCCAGCAATATCGAAAAGATTTTTAACGGCGAAAGGTACACCAGCAAGTAACCCCGGATTTTTACCTTGGGCAATTTCTCTGTCAATTGTTGCTGCATCAGCCCAAGCAGTTTCAGCTGTCACTGCGGTAAAACAGTTGAGTTCGCGATCTCGGGCTGCAATTCTTTGTAAGGCAGCTTTTGTAACTTCTACCGCGCTAATTTTACCTTGGCGCACTGCTGTGGCGATAGATACAGCATCTGCTGAATCTAGATTCATGGTTCAAACACGGGTGCTACTTCAACTTCTTCAGGTAGAGGAAAGGAATTTACCACTTGGGCGATCGCTCTAATTCTCTCAAAATTTGCTACCACCCCATCCCGATACTCATCAGGCAATTGTAAATCCAACAACGCAGCCATTTGTTCAACATATTCACCTGCATCAAAACCTTGACTTTCCATCTTCTTACCTTACTGGACTGTTAAATCATGCTTCCGCAGTTGTCTGCTGTTATAAAAACCAAAGATCAGCCAAAATGCCAAAATTAATGATATCAGCAGCAAAATCGGCAGCGAACCAAATTTAGCAATTAAAGGTGGTGCAGCAGCGGTAAATAGTCCTCCACCAACAATAGGTTCAAAAAGCAATTGTTTATAAGCAAAACTCTCAAAAGCGCCGGAACGATTATCCGGATCAACCATCCGCAATAGCAATAACCCAGTAGAAGTCACTCCCATCGATTGTCCCATGTCACCAATTCCGCGTTCAAACCAGTAGAAAGGTAGCAGACGGGGGCCCAGAAAAAGAAAGGCACACACATTCCAAGTGATGCCAGCAACAGACAAAATCATGAAAGGAGCGAAATTTTCACCCAACACAGATAGAGAAATCGTTGCTAGTGCTGTGACAATTGTGACATCTAACGCCAATCCGCCAATGCGTTCGATCAGGGGACGGCTAATCAAGTAGCTACGACCAGTACGTACTAGCAAATACTGCACAATTATCCCGCCTATGAGTGCGATCGGGAATAGGGGCACGTAGGGTATTAGCTTTAGTCCGTCTCCTCTACCCCAAGTAATCAACTCTAATAAACGCAATGCTTCTAAGATTAGCCAACCGAAAGCGATCGCCAATCCCACAAAACCAAAGTTGAGTGACAATGGGTCAATAAGTAGTTCGCGGAATAAATTTTCTCTCGCAACTTTAATAGCATGGGGTTCATCTGAGAGATTTCCCTCTTGCATTCCCGACTCGGCTAGCGGTTCGCGGCTGATTTGCACACGTCCTGTGCGGCGTCCCCAGTGTATTAACCATGTACCTGTAATCACTCCAGAGACAAGCCCCACCGTCGCCAAAGCTAGAGATAAATCTGGCCCAGCCGCAAAGCCCAATTCTACAAAAGTTGGTGCCATTCCTGCTGCGGTTCCGTGTCCACCTTCAAAGGCAACTTCAATTAAACATGCTGCAATGGGAGGCAAGCCAAAAACTGGTGTTAACACGGTAATCCCTAGTATCAAACCTACCACGTATTGTCCCCAAGCGAGAGTTTGACCGAAAGCCGCTTGGGGTGAAGCTTGACGCCAAAATTCTCGCAATCCTGGAATAGACTGTCCAAGAAATATAGTGGCGAAGACGATATTAATAAAAATGCTAGGAGACTGTGACCAAACCGTCCGCACAGTTTCAGAAAATAAACCGTTGACAAGGGGAGATTCTGGATTTAGTGCTTTGACGATCGCACCAAAAGCAGCTGGCCCCAGTAGTAAAGCAACTATACCAGCGACAACCGAACTGGGTATGTATAGCGATCGCAGTAACCGGAGGCGTTGCCTAATCAACCGCCCAACGAGGATTAATATAGCAATAAAAGTATAAGCCCAAAATACATCTATGAGTTTGAACATGGCAGTTTTTGGCGATTTTTGGTAATGGGCAGTTGCATAAACGCAAAGATTAGCGTTTCTATAATATTCTTGGCGTAATGTTACCATTACGCAGAATCTGCAAACCCAATTTTATGGCGATCGCACCGTCACAAATGCCATGTCATCTACTCAGATATTTCTTGTAACTCTGGGCACATTTGAAAAAATCCATCTTTTCCTGGATTAAAATCAACAAATTTGAAAACAGCATCAATATTCAAAGCACCATAAATATGAGAAAATAGTTCGTCTACCTCAGCCGCTTCATAACGAATTTCCGCTTTAACTTGATCGGAATCAATAAATAGAAGTACCAATCCTTTTTGATGGGCAAAAAAATTATTACCAACTTTAATTATTTGCTTAGGTGTAGAACAATGAATGAAGCCTTCAGAGTCGAGACTATCAGCCCTATACATACCTGCTAGTTGCGCTTGTTTCCATTTCTCCCATTGGGTGATATGAAGAATGGTATTCATAGTCATTGAGGAATTATTGTACTTGGTGTCTTAGTGCCTTGGTGTTTAATAAAACTTGATTTTTTCACCACCAAGACACGAAGACACAAAGAAAACTATATTTTATTTTTGATCAAATTACCTAATTTTCAGCGATGATTTTGCAAATATCATCGAAAATAGGGTCATATTCAATCGCTTCTTCAGGGTAAAATTCCAAATAAATTTGATTGAGATTAGGATCAAGAGATAAAATACATACCTCTATATTTAGTTTTCCTTTCTGCCACCCTTGACTGCCAATTCTTAATACTTGGCAATTTATCACATACTTGTATTGAATTTCACGTAGTTTGATATGATGTTCACTCAGAGATATTAAATTAAATAATTCAAATATAGAAACACCAGGTTCAAGACTGTTAGATTCATAAACGCATCGGTGTAATCTTTGTCTAATTTGTTTATCGACTAGCTCTTTTAGCCTACTAGCTTTAAATGTATCATTTCCCAAAAGTACAACATCATCACAATCTAGCGGTATAATTTTATCGCTCATATCAATATCAAACGAAGTTAATTTGTATTGGGCAACAACCACAATACTTTAAACATAATTTCTAAGATATTCTGCCAATTACTTGACATCCAATTAGTTAAAACTTTGAAAAAATAACATCATAATTATCAGTTTGCAATTAATGCTGAAATATTCACTACAAATTGCTAGTTCAAGAAGTTATTTTTAAAGTAATGCCAAGGAGTTGCTGAAGAGATAGGGGTTTTTCGGTATTAAGCCAAGCATAGTTTTGCGGTAGTTCTGGCGCTCTTACACGGGGAGTCATAATAATTAAAAATGAAAACTTAAGATATCGGTGGGCGATCGCTCATTCTTTACATTAACTAGAAATACTCCTAATTGCTTTGAGAAAACTGGAAACCCTTACTCCCACTGAGTTATTAGCCTGCATACAACAAGCCAAATTGCAAGCATCTCAAGGACGAGTTGCCGATCGCATTCCGCGATTGGCTGTGGCTAATTCCCATTGGTTTGCAGTTCACATCTGCTGTGCATCAGGAAAAAGTTTCAGTGTCGGCGATACAAGTTGTGTTTTTCCGCTGATGAGTGCCATTAAGCCGTTTTCACTGCTGTATCTGCTAGAACATCTGGGAGTAGAAATGGTTTTTGAGTGGGTTGGCATTGAACCATCTCATGCTAGTTTCAATTCTCTAGAACAGCTAATTGCTGATGGCGGCTATCCCCGCAATCCGATGATCAATAGTGGGGCAATTACTCTCGCTGATAAATTACCAGGAAAAGACGCTAGCGATCGCACTCAAAAATTCTGTCAATGGCTGAATCAAATCACAGATTGTCAGTTCAAGTTAGATGAAGCCATGCTCGCTTCGGTACGTTCAGCAGGCTCTCAAACTAATCGAGCGATTAGCCAATATCTTGCCCAAACTGGATATGTAAATGATTTAGAAGCTGCTCTTGACACATACGAGCAGATATGCTGTCTATCTGGAAAGGTGGAATACCTAGCCCGGTTGGGAAAGCTTTTGGCTTGTGAAAGTGGATTGGTATCACCGCAGCATCGTCAAATTGTCAACGCGCTGATGCTTGCCTGTGGACTGTATGAGGCTTCTTTCTTATATGCCTTGCGAATTGGTCTACCAATGAAATCAGGTATCAGCGGTACACTTTTGGCAATAGTACCAACAAAAGGAGCGATCGCCTGTTACAGTCCTCCTTTAGATCCTGCGGGTAATCCTGTAGCAGCACTTGGCTTTGTCGAAGCTTTATCTCAACGGTTGCGGTTGAGTATCTTTGCAGGCTAGTGATTACTGATAGCTGGATCTAATTTTAGATGCGATCATCATATAAAAAAATTCATAATACGGTAGAGCATACTGAAAGTAACGTATAGGATGCAAAGGAGAACGCACCAAGGGCGCAGAGTATTGGTACAAACCTTCTGCATCCGGGCGTCTACAGCCCGCAGAGCATCAAAATTTTTTACTTTAATCTATAAAAAAATAGCAGAGTAGATACTCTACTCTGCCTGTACCAAGAAAGTATTAGTTCAGCTTTCAGCAAACACAGTCACGATTGATTTTGGGTTTCGCTGCTTGGTTGTTCAGGTGTGGGTGTGTTTTCCAATGGTTCCGGTGCAGATGGCTGAATCATCTTTGGTTGAGCATACGGCAAACTAGGAGATGGTGCAGCATTGGGGTACTGTCGGCGATTGAAATATCGTCCTAGTTCTGGTTTTTCTGGCTGGGGAGCAACTTTTTGAGGTAATAATTTTGGATCTGCTTCTGGTAAAACATCTAGTTGTGGTTCTTCTGTTGTTTCTGGCGCTGGAGTCTCGATAATCTCTGGCAGAGTAGGAGATACACTCGGTGATGGTTCCACTGTTTGTGGTGGTGTGGGCATCTTGCCTGCACGACGATTGAAAAATCCGCCAAATCTCGGTTTTTCTGGTTGTGTTGATGGCGCTGGTTGAGGTTCTATTTCAGGAACTGGCTGTTTTTCTTCTTGAGGCTGTGGTTCTGGTGTGGCTTCAGGTGTAGGTGTTGCTGTGGGAGTGGGTTCTATTTCAAGAATGGGTTGTTTTTCTTCCTTGGGCTGTATTTCTGGTGTAGGTTCAGGTGTAGGCGTTGCTGTAGGAGTGGGTGTAGGTTCAGCAGTTGGTATTTTCGCTGTGTAACTAGGATCTACAATTGAGCGAACTTGATCTGCTGACAGTTCTCCTCTAACGATTTTAGAAAGGGTGTCTTTACCCTTGGGTTCGTAGGTGATCAGCCGAACCGTACTGTTAAATTCATTCTTAACAGGGTTGCCTTGGTTGTCGAGAAATTCCAGTTTTACCCAGTTTTTACCTGGCTTAAAGCCTTTGAGATAAACTGCTTGCCAGCGATCGAGAACGAAGCTTTCACCATTAATTGTGCAGCGAATCCGCCAATCTGCAAATTGGTCGTTGTGGTTATCTTTAGCTACCAAGTGTAATGGGGCGTTAGTTAGGTAAAAGTCTAGCAGAATAGGTTCTGCTCCATAGCTGCCCTTGGGACGGCTGTAGGTTAACAAGGGTAAGGCTGGATCGGGGTTATTGTCATCGCTTTTAGTAAAAATGTGAAATGTCGTTTGGGCATAAGCGCCTTCATTTTTAAAACTTTCGTGCCAAGGACGGGAGGCAAATACACGTAGGGTATGGGTACCTGGAGACAAGTCAGATAAAACCAGAGGCTGCTTGAGGTCGTAGACAGCTATATATGGTTCATTATCAACAATTACGTGCAGATGGGGACCCATATCTAGTTGCGAGTCCTTATATATAGGTAGATCTGTTACTTGAAAGCGAACTGCAACTTTGTTGTCTTGAAGGACTTCATCTGACTGGGGAGCAAGTATTGATACCTGGGGTTGATAAACTTCCAAACTTTGACGTAGTTCTTGAATTACGGCTGGTGGGGCAACTTCTGAGAATTGCTTGGTTGTAATTTGAGGACTTTCTCGCAACTTACCAAACGGTTCTTGGCTAACAGCTTTCTCACCACAACTGGTTAAACTCAATACCAAAACTAATGCCATTAGCGACTTTAGGAGAGTTAAAGCCGCTGTCCGCCAGGAGTTCATACTTTCCACCGATGATACTCATTTAACAACTGACAGATTATTTTGGCTCAGACTACCCATTATAACTACGACCCAAAGGCTAAAATTTGCCTTGCTCTTGCCTGAAGAATCTGAGTGTCAATTTGCTTATTTCAGCATAACTTAATCTTATGTAAGGAAAATAACTATTTTTCTTAATAGTAATTTAACCATGTTTTAGTAATCCTCATAACGGAAATACACGCTATTTGGTAAGAATGCTGTAACCAAAATAAAGGTGATTAAGATGATTTGCTCTAAATAGAACTATAAAGTTTGCGAATTGTTTCCGTTTGTAAAATAAATAGAGAAACTATTGACTTTTTGACAAGTCTTTTAAAAGCGAAAAGCAGATTACACAATTACTCCAAGGATTTTGAATTATTGTTAAAATGTCTCCAACAATGTGTGAGAGAAGACTTTATAATTCAACAGAAACCACTCTCCACATAGAGTCTTCATTGCTGCTCCACCCTCTTTCTGGAGGATGCGGCTAAAGTTCACTAAAGCTAAGAAGACAGCTTGTGGCAAACATAATTCCTCAGTCCTTTTTAAGAGAGGAGGTCGAATGACAATAAGTCCTCCGGAGCGAGAGGAAAAAAAAGCAAGAGTAATAGTCGATAACGACCCGGTTCCTACTTCATTTGAGAGGTGGGCTAAGCCAGGACATTTCGACAGAACTCTAGCCAAAGGTCCCAAAACCACTACGTGGATTTGGAACCTGCATGCACTCGCCCACGATTTTGATACACATACAAGTGATTTAGAAGACATTTCCCGCAAGATATTCGCAGCACACTTCGGTCACTTAGCAGTAGTGACCTTGTGGCTGAGCGGGATGATATTTCATGGCGCTCGTTTTTCAAACTATGAAGCTTGGTTGAGCGACCCTCTGAACGTCAAACCTAGCGCTCAAGTCGTTTGGCCAATCGTTGGTCAAGATATTTTGAATGGGGATGTCGGCGGCGGCTTCCACGGTATTCAAATTACTTCTGGCTTGTTCCAAGTTTGGCGTGGTTGGGGTATCACCAACTCGTTCCAACTGTACTGCACTGCGATTGGTGGTCTAGTATTAGCAGGCTTACTCTTGTTTGCCGGCTGGTTCCACTACCACAAGCGCGCTCCCAAGTTGGAATGGTTCCAGAACGCCGAGTCAATGTTGAATCACCACTTGCAAGTTTTGCTAGGTTGTGGTTCCTTAGGCTGGGCAGGACACATAATTCACGTATCTGCGCCCACCAACAAGCTTTTGGATGCGGGAGTCGCCCTCAAGGACATACCGTTGCCCCACGAGTTCATTTTGAACAAAGACTTGTTGACCGAACTGTATCCCAGCTTTGCCAATGGTTTAGCGCCTTTCTTCACATTGAACTGGGGTACATATGCTGACTTCCTCACCTTTAAGGGAGGTCTAAACCCAGTCACGGGTGGCTTGTGGATGACAGATATTGCCCATCACCACTTGGCGATCGCAGTATTATTCATCATTGCCGGTCACATGTACCGTACCAACTGGGGTATCGGTCACAGCATCAAAGAGATCCTGGAAAACCACAAAGGCCCCTTCACTGGTGAAGGTCACAAGGGTCTCTACGAAAACATGACCACCTCTTGGCACGCTCAGTTGGCAACCAACCTTGCCATGCTGGGTTCGCTGACCATCATCGTGGCACACCACATGTACGCGATGCCTCCGTATCCGTACTTGGCAACCGACTACGCTACCCAACTCTGCATTTTCACTCACCACATGTGGATTGGTGGCTTCTTAATTGTTGGTGGTGCCGCACACGCTGCCATCTTCATGGTGCGTGATTACGATCCCGTAGTTAACCAAAACAACGTTTTGGATCGGGTAATTCGCCACAGAGATGCAATTATCTCTCACCTGAACTGGGTATGTATATTCCTTGGCTTCCATAGCTTTGGATTGTACGTCCACAACGACACAATGCGTGCCTTGGGTCGTCCCCAAGACATGTTCTCGGATGCGGCAATTCAGTTGCAACCTGTGTTCGCTCAGTGGGTACAAAACCTACACACCATTGCTCCCGGTGCAACTGCACCTAATGCGCTTCAACCTGTTAGCTATGCCTTCGGCGGCGGTATCCTCGCTGTAGGCGGCAAAGTGGCAATGATGCCAATTGCGTTGGGTACGGCGGACTTCATGATCCACCATATTCACGCATTCCAAATTCATGTCACAGCTCTGATTCTCTTAAAAGGATTCCTGTTTGCTCGTAGCTCCCGTCTGATTCCAGACAAGGCAAACTTAGGCTTCCGCTTCCCTTGTGATGGCCCTGGTCGTGGTGGTACCTGTCAGGTATCTGGTTGGGACCATGTGTTCCTCGGATTGTTCTGGATGTACAACACCATTTCAATTGCAATTTTCCACTTCAGCTGGAAGATGCAATCTGACGTCTGGGGAACGGTAGACGCAGCTGGTAATGTGACTCACATTACAGGTGGTAACTTTGCCCAAAGTGCCATCACCATTAATGGCTGGTTGCGTGACTTCTTATGGGCACAAGCGGTACAAGTCATCAACTCCTATGGCAGTGCGCTGTCAGCATATGGATTGATGTTCTTAGGCGCACACTTCGTCTGGGCATTTAGCTTGATGTTCCTGTTCAGTGGTCGTGGCTACTGGCAAGAATTGATTGAGTCCATTGTCTGGGCACATAATAAACTGAAAGTGGCACCGTCAATTCAGCCTCGTGCTCTGAGCATCATTCAAGGTCGGGCTGTAGGGGTAGCTCACTACCTCTTGGGAGGAATTGCCACAACCTGGGCATTCTTCCACGCACACATCCTTTCAATAGGCTAGTAATCGGCTTGAACAGTTAGTGGTTAGTAGTTAGTGGTTAGTAGGATTTTGTTGGTGGTTGGTCGTTGTTTGGAATAAATAATAAACAACAAACAACAAACAACAAACAACTAACAACAAACAACTAACAACTAACAACTAACAACTAACAACGCTGATACTTGATGGCTAAGAGTCAGAGGATTTATTTAACCTATGGCAACAAAATTTCCAAAATTTAGCCAGGATCTCGCACAAGATCCGACGACACGTCGGATCTGGTATGCGATGGCTATGGGAAATGATTTTGAAAGCCATGATGGCATGACCGAAGAAAATCTCTACCAAAAGATTTTCGCTACTCACTTCGGTCATCTGGCAATCATTTTCCTGTGGGCTTCCAGCCTTCTATTCCACGTAGCCTGGCAAGGTAACTTTGAACAGTGGATTAAAGATCCCCTTCATATCCGTCCCATCGCCCATGCGATTTGGGACCCCCACTTCGGTAAACCTGCAATAGAAGCTTTCACTCAAGGTGGAGCTAACTATCCAGTAAACATTGCATACTCTGGGGTCTACCACTGGTGGTACACCATCGGTATGCGGACAAATGGCGACCTGTACATGGGTTCCATCTTCCTGCTATTGTTAGCATCCTTGTTCCTGTTTGCTGGCTGGTTGCACTTACAACCCAAATTCCGTCCCAGCCTCGCTTGGTTCAAGATGGCTGAGTCTCGCCTCAACCACCACCTGGCAGGTTTGTTCGGTGTAAGTTCACTGGCTTGGACTGGTCACTTGGTTCACGTCGCTATCCCCGAATCTCGCGGACAGCACGTAGGCTGGGATAACTTCCTCAGCACTCTGCCCCACCCAGCAGGCTTGCAACCTTTCTTTACAGGTAACTGGGGTGTTTACGCACAGAACCCAGACACTGCAAACCATGTGTTCGGCACTTCCCAAGGATCTGGTACTGCGATTCTAACTTTCTTAGGTGGTTTCCATCCTCAGACTGAATCGCTGTGGTTGACTGATATGGCTCACCACCACTTAGCGATCGCAGTACTGTTCATCGTTGCCGGTCACATGTACCGCACCAACTTTGGCATCGGTCACAGCATCAAAGAAATGATGGATGCCAAAACCTTCTTCGGCAAATCCGTAGAAGGCCCCTTCAACATGCCTCACCAAGGCATTTACGAAACCTACAACAACTCCCTGCACTTCCAGTTGGGTTGGCACCTAGCTTGCTTGGGTGTAATCACCTCCTTGGTAGCGCAACATATGTACTCCCTGCCTCCTTACGCATTCATTGCTAAGGACTACACAACTCAGGCAGCGTTGTACACTCACCACCAGTACATTGCCATTTTCTTGATGCTCGGTGCATTCGCTCACGGTGCCATCTTCTGGGTACGTGACTACGATCCCGAACAAAATAAGGGCAACGTGCTAGAGCGCGTGCTGAAGCACAAAGAAGCGATTATCTCTCACCTGAGCTGGGTATCCCTGTTCTTGGGCTTCCACACCTTGGGTCTGTATGTACACAACGACGTAGTAGTTGCCTTCGGCACACCCGAGAAGCAAATTTTGATTGAGCCTGTGTTTGCTCAGTTCATCCAAGCTGCTCACGGTAAAGTGCTGTATGGACTCGACGTTCTGTTGTCCAACCCAGACAGTGTTGCTTACACCGCTTATCCCAACTACGGTAACGTTTGGTTACCTGGTTGGCTGGATGCAATCAACTCTGGTACTAACTCCCTGTTCTTAACAATTGGCCCTGGTGACTTTTTAGTACACCATGCCTTTGCCCTAGCAATCCACACCACCACCTTAGTATTGGTTAAAGGTGCTTTGGATGCTCGTGGTTCTAAGCTGATGCCCGATAAAAAGGACTTCGGCTACGCCTTCCCTTGCGACGGCCCCGGTCGTGGCGGTACTTGCGACATCTCTGCTTGGGACGCCTTTTACCTCGCTACCTTCTGGGCATTAAACACAGTAGGTTGGGTAACTTTCTACTGGCACTGGAAGCATCTAGGTATTTGGCAAGGCAACGTTGCTCAGTTCAACGAATCTTCTACATACCTCATGGGCTGGTTCCGTGATTACCTCTGGGCTAACTCCGCTCAGTTGATTAACGGATACAATCCCTACGGCATGAACAACCTGTCTGTTTGGGCTTGGATGTTCCTATTCGGACACCTAGTTTGGGCTACCGGCTTCATGTTCCTCATCTCCTGGAGAGGTTACTGGCAAGAGTTGATTGAAACTCTTGTTTGGGCACACGAGCGTACTCCAATTGCGAACCTGGTTCGCTGGAAAGACAAGCCCGTTGCTCTGTCTATCGTTCAAGCTCGTTTGGTTGGTTTAGTTCACTTTAGTGTGGGCTATGTTCTAACCTATGCAGCATTCCTCATTGCCTCGACGGCTGGTAAGTTCGGTTAACCCGGTTGCTAGTTTTGATAGGTAATTAAATAATCCCCTGCCATTTGGTGGGGGATTTTTTATACATAAGGTCATAATTGCACACAAAACTGTATTTCGCTAAATCAATTAATATAAGTAATAAGGTTCATTAATGACATGTTAAGATAACATTGCTTTTGTCAATTAGGAATTATGCTGAAAAGTGAGTGAAAAATAAGGTATCAAAGTAAGCTTATTACTGAGTTTTCAGTTCAAAAGTGAATGATGAGTACAAAGATTATGCGATCGCTCCCACAGTTTTTGAAGCATTTTTAAGTAATATTGCTTATAAATAAAAGCGCTATAACCTTAACCTGTCACAGATGAATAAGGTTAGTCAGTGGTGTAATAATTATGACTATGCAACCTGAAAGTACTTCCTTAGGTGATTTGTTCTGTCGTCGAATTCCTTTCAAAGTACCAAAATATCAAAGGGCTTTTGATTGGGAGCAAGAAGAGATAGATGATTTTATCAAAGATTTGTTAGTGCTTTATAATGCTAGACAAAATAATTCTCATCAGCCGAGAAAACACTTTTTTGGTGGATTAGTAAGCATAAAACAGCATATACCTAACAGTTATACAGGAAATCTTTATGATTTAGTAGATGGTCAGCAAAGACTGGCCACTTTCACACTTACGATTGCTTCACTTATTAGAACTTTTGAGTCTCTTGCAAGAGAAGCCGAAATTGAAAAAGATATAGATACTTCCCAAACTGCCAAATCTTATGCTAGCACAACAAAATCAGAGTATTTAGAATATAAAGAAGTAGTAAATAGTCAATTACAACCCCGACTTCGTCTAACTCTTTCTAAAGCTGATCGCTTATTTTTTGAAGACTTGGTTAATAGTCGTAATCCCAAAGCTACACGAGATTCCCACAAAAAATTGCAAGCTGCTTGGGAGTCTATTAATAAAAAACTTATTGGTAAAGTACTAAACGATATTCCTAACTCTAGCACTGCTCAAAAACTGAATAATCTTCTAAACCTGAGAAAATCTGTAATAGAGGATTGTTATGTTATCTATATTGTCAGTGAGGATAGAAGTGAAGCATATAGATTATTTGCGGTATTAAATGACAGAGGTCGAGAGTTAAGTGATGGTAACAAATTACGTTCAGATACTTTAGAGTTGTTAGAAAAACATGAGAGACAACAACAGCTTGCAGAAAATAATTGGGACAAAATACTTAGTTATCCAGCACAGGAGAACAAGCAGAATCTACAGCAGCGAAGAAGTAAATTACTAAAGATGGCAAAGAAAATTTTTACTGTCTAGAGCTAAAGCAGCGATGCTTTGTTTACGCAGAAAATTAACCTCAATAAAGAATTATCAGAATCATGGCAAACTGGCAAGAACGCATCAGCATCAATCCCCAAGTATGTCACGGCAAACCTTGCATCAAAGGTACACGCATCATGGTATCGGTCATCCTTGATAATCTTGCCGAAGGACTGACATTTGAGGAAATTATTCAAGAGTATCCGCCACTGACTTTAGAAGATATTAGGGCTGCGATTGCCTACGCGGCACAATTAACTAGAGAAGAGGAACTGCTGCCACTGCGATGAGTAAAATGTTGGTGAAACTCGACGAGAACATGGCACAAACCCATGTTGAGTTTTTGCAGCAAGCTGGTTACGAATGTGATCGCGTAACTGATGAAGGGTTATCTGGCGCAGAAGACGAAATTGTTTGGCAGCAGGTGTGTGCTGAAGAACGCTTTTTCATTACTCTTGATTTAGATTTCTCAGATGTTCGCCGCTTTCCACCAGGCACTCATCCAGGTATACTGCTAGTGCGACCGCGTAGTCGTAGCCGTCAGGCAGTGCTAGAAATACTATCTCGTGTTGTAAGTGAACAACCATTAGAAACTCTCAAAAGTTGCCTTGTTGTTGCAGATGAAATGCAGACGCGAACCCGTCGCCCCTACCCGACTGAATCAGAAGGGTAAGTAAGTGATAACTTGTATAGAAAGTCAATTCACCGGAGGAGTTTTCAGGTGTCTATTCCCGAAATTACTCAAAAACTTTTAGCAGCAAAAAAAGACAAGGGACTAAGCTTTACAGATTTAGAAAAGATTTTGGGACGTGATGAAGTATGGATTGCGGCTGTAATCTATCGTCAAGCTAGTGCTTCACAGGAAGAGGCAAAGTTATTGATTGAAGCATTAGGGCTTGATGAAAGCTATGTGAAAGAATTAATAGAATTTCCTGTCAAAGGATTAGGCCCAGTTGTACCAACAGATCCTCTGATTTACCGTTTCTACGAAATTATGCAGGTGTATGGAATGCCGATGAAAGCGGTAATTCACGAAAAGTTCGGTGATGGAATCATGAGCGCGATTGATTTTACTTTAGATATCGAAAAAGAAGAAGACCCCAAAGGCGATCGCGTTAAAGTTATCATGTCTGGTAAATTTCTTCCTTACAAAAAATGGTAGAGTTTTATTTCTACCCTATTTTCCTTTTAAGTACCCCTCTTTCTAAACAAGAGGGGATTTAAATAAGAATTTGATATGAAAATAAATTATAAGCACAAATTCTCTTGACACAAGAACAAATAAAATCAGAAAAAGCAATAAACTTTACACCCTATTACTCTCAAAATTACGGTGCTGCATATTTAGGTGATAGCCAAGAGCTAATAAAATTTATTGAAGATAACACTATTAATCTAATTATTACTTCACCTCCATTCGCGCTCATCCGCAAAAAAGAATACGGCAACGAAAGTGCTGAAAAATATATAGAATGGTTTCTACCTTTTGCCTACGAATTTAAAAGAGTACTTGTAGATGATGGCTCATTTGTACTGGATTTAGGCGGTGCTTACCTACCTGGTAATCCAGTACGGAGTATCTACCAATATGAATTATTAGTCAGGTTGTGTAAGGAAGTCGGCTTCTTTCTTGCCCAAGAGTTTTATCACTATAATCCAGCACGACTACCTACTCCTGCTGAATGGGTGACAATTAGGCGCATTCGCGTTAAAGATTCAGTAAATGTAGTTTGGTGGTTATCGAAAACGCCTCACCCGAAAGCTGATAACAGAAAAGTTTTAAAGCCATACAGCCAGAGTATGAAGCAGTTACTCAAAAATGGCTATAAAGCTAAAATGCGTCCTAGCGGACATGATATTTCTGAGAAGTTTCAAAAAAATAATCAGGGTGCAATTCCACCTAACTTATTAGAAATTGCCAATACTGAATCTAATAGTGTATACCTGCGTCGCTGTAAAGCAGCGGGAATACAACCTCATCCTGCGCGTTTTCCCCAAGGTTTTGCGGAGTTCTTTATTAAATTTTTAACAGATGAAGGCGATCTGATTTTAGATCCCTTTGCAGGTTCCAATACAACAGGTTTCGTTGCTGAGACTTTGCAAAGGCGGTGGATCTCGTTTGAGATGAATGAAAATTATGCTATCGGTAGCCGTTATCGGTTTGAAGAGTAACAAATTTAGTGTTTGAAACCAGAAGGGAATAATGCTGAGTGCATCTGCATTTTGACTTGTTCATGACGGTTTATTTATTTTCACTGCATGATTAGTTAAAACTTTTTTTGATTAAGAAATTTATAGAAGTGTTAGAAGTAGTTTATATAGTAATAATACTTAATTTTTAATAAAACAAGTATTATATTAGACAAATATAGCAACAGTAAAACACATTAAAGATATTGTAAAACTAATCTCACTAGCTAGCGAAATAACACCTATACAGTGTAAATACTGTAGAAGGTGAGGATTTAGCTGATGAAGGATTATCCTGTAATCAGCAAATAACTGCTGTGATTTGGAAAGAGAATAACTAAAACAGGAGAAAATACGACATGAGGGATGTTTATCTGTTGGCAGCAGGTTTGTTAACAGGAATAGTTGTACCAGTATTACCACAGCAATCGACTATCAATTCAGACAATCAAGTAACTTGGAATACAAAACAGAATTTGCAGCCCGCTGTAGGTGGAACGGTAGCCCCAACTTTAGAAACTCCCTCGCCAGAATTCAGCGATCGCAATTTGGCTGTAGCAGAATCATTTCCAAAGCCAAGCTATAAGCCTGCCCGTAAGCTTGTCTCTGGAAATCAACTTTATTACCATCGATTGGCAGCTCTCAAGGCAGGTAAGATTTATACTCGCTCATATGATGATTACTTGCAGACATTATCGGAGTCAGGGGATAAGTATAAATTAACCTATCAAGACTGGAAAGGTTTATTGGCAATGGAAGCCAAAGCGATCGCTAAAGGTCAAGGCAACAATCGCTTGAGTATTTTACTAGGTGATTCTTTGAGCATGTGGTTTCCCAAAGAAATGCTCCCTAGCGAAAAATTGTGGCTGAATCAGGGAATATCTGGAGATACTTCTAGTGGTGTTTTAACAAGATTGTCTGCTTTTGCCACAACTAAACCAAGTGTCATTTATGTCATGGCTGGGATTAACGACTTACGCAGAGGTGCGACCGATGAGGAGATTTTAAGCAATCATCGCCGGATTATCCGCCGTTTGCAGCAGAATCATCCAGATAGTGTGATTATTATCCAATCAATTTTGCCAACTCGCCTGCCAACAATTTCTAATAGCCGCGTTAATCGTATCAATCATCGACTGGCTTTGATTGCTCAACAAGAAGGAGTTAATTATTTAAACCTCTATAATTGGTTTGCAGATTTTCAGGGCAATTTGCGCGAAGACTTAACCACAGATGGTTTACATCTGAACGAAAATGGTTATGAGATTTGGCAAGCAGTGCTAGATCGGATAGAATCTCGCTTGGCTTTTGGAGAATTAGAGCGATCGCAATAAATAATTAAAAATTTGAAAGTCGCCAATATCACTTCTTTTAAGATTAGTAACGCATCTGATACTAAATCTAGTTTAAAAACTTTTATTTTTTATTTCTCTCCCAGCAAAGCATTAGTGGCAGCTATTCGACCAAACCATGCTTCATAGCGAAACGTACCAATTCGGCTCGATTACTGGTGGCTGTTTTTCTCAATAAACTGCTAACGTACTTTTCCACTGTCCGAGGACTCAAGTGCAGCTTTTGACCCATATCAGCATTAGAAAGACCATGAGTCAAAAGTTCAAGAACTTCCCGTTCTCTTGGTGTCAGTTCTAAAAGCCACTGAGATTGTTGCGTGTGATTTAACTGGGAGTGGTTTTCCTCCTCCGGTTCAGAAGCACGAAAAGCAGATTGAATTATCTGCGATCGCGCCAAGAGATTACGAATTGCCGCTCCTAACTCTTCTAATTCAAAAGGCTTGGGCAAGTACAAATCGCACCCTGACTGGTAGCCAAGAATTCTTTCCTGCGTCTTCGTTCGTGCTGTTAACAAAATTACTGGCAGCAAACGGAACGCAGGCTTTTGACGCACCTGGCGCACCAGTTCATAACCATTCATTCGTGGCATGACAATATCAGTAACCAGCAAATCAGGACGGCACTCTTCCACCTTTGTCAAAGCCTCTAGGCCGTCATTAGCAACAATTACTGAGTAACCAGACAGTTCAAGATAATCGCTGATAGACAAACGAGTGCCCGGATCGTCATCCACTACGAGGATCGTCAAGGGCATGGACAGTACACCCCTAGCATTTTTTACTAAGAAATTTGTTCCTATTACCACATCAGTGAACACAGATAATGATAGTACTCTTATGTTTCATACTATGACAGGAGTACCAGTTCATAACTCCCTAAGGGTTGAATTACAAAGTTTATCTTCCATCCGTAAGAAGCATTATTCAGATGCATTAACACAGTTGAACTCGATTACAATTGTCTGTGCTATTGGCCACAGATTATTTTATAAATCGTAACAAATCATCAATACAGATGTTTTTATCAAATAAGACTTAGCTATATATACATACATATATAGCTTGGGAAAATCAAAGACTCAACCCAACAAAAAATGTGCGAATAAATATATCTACAACTTTGAATGTAGCATACAAATGCTAGTTCCTTCTGAAACATCCACGGATGACAACCTTCATAGATAGCAATAATTCTGTAAGTTTTAACCATAATCTTGACAAAGTTGTTATTTTCCTCACTTGATCAATTTTGCGATATCTTCTACCAATAAATAATCCAGGTAAAGAGTTCTAACTAAATTTTTCAGTATTTGTTGACATATAAACTAGTGAGTTGATTTAGCCAATGCCCTTAAGAATAAAATTACACCGAACTTTGCTAGTATGTAGTTATGATAGTTACGAATTTTGTTCACAACACATCTAAAGCATATCTTGTCACCGCAAAATTTAGATTGTCATCAACTTAGATGAGATTTTGCAGTCCGTGATATTTGCTTAGTCAACAATTAAGCCCAATTCACATTACTAAATCTATCCAGAGGTTAGAAGAAAAAACTAGACAGCTTAGATATTGTGAATTTAGTTCTAATAAATGAAGAAAAAAGCCTGTGGTTCCAATTCGAGATAATAATCCAACAAAAATTACGCCCTATGTTACTTATGGGCTGATTGCTGCTAATGTCCTCGCTTTTGTTTATGAAGCAAGTCTACCTCCTCAATATTTAGACGGGTTCTTCCATTTATTTGCGGTAGTACCACGAGAACTAACAGCTAGTTTTGCAGGAATTTCCGTAAATCAGCCCGTGCCAGAGTGGGTGACATTGATTACTGCCCAATTTTTACATGGTGGTTTGCTGCACTTGGGTGGCAATATGTTATTTTTGTGGGTTTTTGGCAATAACGTAGAAGACAAGTTAGGCCATATCAAATATTTGTTTTTCTATTTAACTTGCGGTGTTTTAGCCACCTTAGCTCAGTGGTACTTTTCACAAGGTTCTGCTGTTCCTTCTTTGGGGGCGAGTGGGGCGATCGCGGGTGTTTTGGGAGCATACATAGTCCGCTTTCCCCAAGCAGAAGTTTTGGGTATAGTTCCCTTGGGTTTCTTTTTCCCTACCTTCCGCGTTCCAGCATACTTTTTTCTCGGATTGTGGTTTCTCCAGCAAGCATTCTACGGAGTTGCCAGCCTTGAAGCACCGAGCAACATCGGTATGGAAAGTGGCGGCATCGCCTACTGGGCACACGCTGGTGGTTTTGTTGTTGGGGCTATTCTTGGTCCAGTTCTAGGATTATTTAAGGAAGATTCGGGGCAAGAAAAATATAATTGGTAGTCAAAAGTCAAGAGTCAAAAGTCAAGAGTCAAAAAACTTTGGACTATTGACTCTGGACTGTTGACTATTTAATAATTCTTCATCGCCCTTTGCATTTCGCGTTGATCTTGGCGCTTCTTGAGGTCTTCTCGCTTATCGTGCAGCTTTTTACCCTTGACAAGAGCCACACTTACTTTCACCCAACCACGTTTGAAATACATTTTTAAAGGTACTAAAGTCAAACCTTGCTGTTCCACCTTGCCAATTAGCTTCCGAATTTCCTGGCGATGCAGCAGTAATTTACGCGTGCGGCGTGGTTCGTGGTTAAAATACTGTCCACTCGCGGTATAAGGTGAAATATGGACGTTTATTAGCCATGCTTCTCCATTGCGAATCAAAGCATAGCCATCTTGAAGGTTGACTTTGCCTGCACGGATCGATTTAACCTCGGTTCCCGTCAACTGAATACCAGCTTCGTAGGTTTCGAGAATATTATACAAATACCGGGCTTGCCGATTTTCACTAACAACTTTGTAACCGTCGCTTTTATCGCTCATTGAGAATTGTACTTGCGTCTAATATTACTGAAAAATCCCTTAGTTTGTCTTATTTACATCTTGCACCAGTTGTAAAACTCCGGAGGCAGCAGCCCACCACCCTCGTCATCAGGTTCAATCTGGCAGGTGAGAATTAAGAACCAGAGGCTCTTATGAGAATGCTGCAAGATATTCAGTCTTACGAATCTATAAAGGGTTATTAAACCAATATATATGCTTGACAGGATATAAGTCTTATCCGAACCCCTGTAAGGATGGCAGCTTTTAATATATCTTAAGCGTGAGTTTAAAGTGTTGAGTTTATGGCTATAGAGTGATTTTGTTCATATAGAGTCTCGATAGAGTGGTGAATAACTTTGAAACAGATGAGGAACTTTCACCATGAAAAGCAATCTCACTAAAGTTGTTGGCGCTGGCATCGTTACCTTAGGTATGATAATTTTGCCCTTGACTTTACCCGCACAAGCACAAACCACGCCTACCGCTCCTGATACCACTACCACCACACCTACTACCAGATATGACGATGGTTTTGATTGGGGTTGGTTAGGATTACTTGGTTTGTTAGGTCTAGCTGGTTTGGCTGGTAGGAAGCGTAACGATGAACCAACTCGTTATCGCGATCCTAACGCTGTTGGTGGCACTACCTACAGAGAATAATTTTGTGAATCGCCATCCAGTAAATGTGGAAGCGGATTTAACCAAAAAATTTTCCATAACACACGCTTTTAATAAAGATGACAACACACAGAAAGCCTTGGGTTTCTTCTTTTCCAAGGCCTTTTTAATTTTCTAGAGCGGGCTTTAGTTTGCTGTAGGTTCTGGATGGGGTGAATTTACTTGTCGAGTTTGGTCTTGAACAAAAGGCGTCCAGTAACTGGCTACTAAACCCACCAATAGCCACCAGATACTATTGACTGCTGGACGATACCACACAGTATCCACAAAACCATGACCTAGCATACCTACCAAAGCAGCGATCGCCCCAATTAACCACAAACCATTCACACTATTTAATTGCCGGAATCGTTGGAGTTGCAACCAACCTGTATTAAATGTCACGATTAAAAACCATAGGAAACTAGCCAAACCAATTAATCCAGTTTCCACAGCAACTTCTAGCAAAATCGAATAAGCACTGAGGGCATTATACCGAGGCAGTTGGTAGAGTGGGTAAATTTTATTAAAAACGTCGTGTCCAGACCCGATACCAAAAATTGGATAGTCGTGAATCATGTTAAACACAGCAGTCCAAACATTCATACGGAAGTTATTACTGCTATCTTCACGACCAGCAAAAATACTGGTTATGCGGAGGCGAAAAGTTTCTGAAACTCCAAACATCACCACAAACACAGCCAAAAAACACCCCAACAGCATCGGTACTAACCAAATGCGCCAAAACCGGGGTAGGTACTGACCGTACCAGTAGCGCAGTAACAAGACTAGGAAAATTAGAGCGATCGCCAAGCCAATAAAGCCACCACGACTGTCAGCAAAACGGAAGCAGGCCATATTCACAACAAACATAGTGACAGCCAAAGCTTTACGCTGCCATCCTTGCCAAGCAAACACCGCCACTAAACTCAAAATCACAGCTGGTAACAAATATCCAGCCAGCAAATTTGGATTACTCAAATAACTATAGACCCTGGTATTTTTTGACAATGGAGATTCAGGGTCAACCCACGTTGCCAACTGTGCAGCACCAAAAATCTTTTGCCGCACTCCATAGATACTCACAAACAAAGACACGTGCAAGTACAAAACCAGCAAATAAGATCTAATGCGGGGTGATTTGAGTATTCTGGCACACAGTGCAAACAGCAGCAAATAGAGTGTAAAATTTATCAGCCCTTTTAAAGCTGCCATTTTTTCTGGAGATAAAGCTGTAGCAACTACACTAACTCCCCAGTAGAGCAACACTAATAAGTGAATCGGGGTGACAAGCAAAGTATTTGAGGATGTGACTTCATCAGATAAAGTCAACAGTAGCCAGAATGCCGCACAAGCTGTCAGCAACAGCCCCAGCAAAGTTGTATTATTCACCGTAAATGGTGCTAACACCAACACCAAGCTAACTAAGGCAGCCGCTATTATGTCTCCCCACTGCAACAAAATACTGCTTTGCCGCCAAGAGCGCAATAGCCCCACAAGAGAACCATGCAGGTAGCTGGTGTCAAGATATTCCTTGAGTATAGGATAAAGTGAATTTTTGCCAGATTAGATTCATATGATGCTGTAAACAACTAGCATAGAGCAGAGAACTTGGATTTATAATAATTTGGTATTTCTCAAAATTTGAAAAACTTCCAGTTCATAGACCATGCTAGATGAATTATGAATTATGAAATTTTCCGAATTAAGATTCATAATTCTATAATTCTCACCCATTCCCCATTCCCCATTCCCTATTAGTTTATGATGACTGCTAAGAAGAAGCGGTAGTTGATGAAACATCATTCATTGCTTCTGCTTTCTCTTGATTTAGTGGCAAACTCAGCACGTAGCGAAATCCAGATTCTGGCGAACCTTGAATTGAAATATATCCGCCGTGCAGTTCTGCCAACTGACAACTGAGTAACAAACCCAAGCTTTCGCGTGAGAGGCTACCATGCCGTTTTGTCACATCCAGCACACTTGAGGTGGAAACTCTCACATCTTGAGACTTGTTTGCGACTAGTGGCAAGCTGTCTGCTTCTTCCTGGTTTTCTAAATGAGTATTAAAAATTGCTGTCTCACCTGATAGTTCCGGCAGTGGCGCTGCGCTAGGGCAAAAATAAGGGTCAACTTCAGTGATACCGTCTCCTAACCAAGGATGCGAAACCCAAACTGTAATATTGAGCGTATCGTCTTTATAAGAAACATGAATTCGCACAACGCTACCTGTAGCAGATAACTGAATCACGCTGAAAACTAGGTGATACAGCATTTGTCGCACCTTGTCTTTATCTAAAGGCAAAATGCGATTGCGTCCTGGTTCGAGAGACAAGCGAATATCTTGCTCGCGGCGATTAGCTGCTTCTTCCAGAGTATTTATTGCTTGTTGACATAGCATTTCAATATCTACAGGAGCGAGATTTAGTGCTTTCTCAGCTTCATCCATTGCTCCCAGTTCAGAAATTTCATTGACTAGGGAAAGCAAGTACCGACCGCTATGTTGGATAATTTCTAAATATTCTCTCTGCTTAGTAGTCAAAGGTCCGTAAATTTCACGTCCAAGAACACTAGCCATGCCTAATACAGATGTTAAAGGCGTACGCAACTCCTGAGTTAACTGCCCTAAAAGTTCTAACTTGAGTTGGTTAGTAGGAACTGAGTTAGTTGAAAATGTAACAGGGGTGATTCTAATTTCACTGGTATTTGCTTCTGGGAGTGACCAATCAGGAGCGCTTTTGGAAATATTGCTTTCTGAAGTCGCTTGCAGGAGTCGGTTGCGTTCAAATTCACTCATACTCCAACGAGCGATGATTTGTAAAAACTCAACGTCTCGATTAGTAAAGTTGCGCGGTACTAAATCCATTACCGCTAGTGCGCCCAAACAATTTCCCGAAGCATCAAATAGTGGCGCTCCCAAATAAGCACGAATGCCATAATCTAGTAGCAACTTGCTGGCAACAAGCTCTGCATCAGTTAGTTTTTTTGTATCATTTATTACTATTATTTGCGAATTTTCTACCACCTGGGTACAAAAAGACTCCCGGCGTAACAATTGACGGTTTTGTGCCAACTGATTCATTAATCCCAACCTAGATAAACCCACTGCTGATTTAAACCAATGGCGTTCTTGATCCACAAATCCCAAAATGGAAATTGGTGCCTCCAAAAAATGAGCAGCAGTTTGAGTCGCTTCTTCAAAAACTGGAATCGTTTCTGGTTGTCGCAAACCTAATTCTGACAAAGCCTTGAGGCGTTGTTGTTCTCGGGTTTCCGGGGATGCCCAACCATCCTTCAAGGGCAACAATTTGTTTTCAGGCTCTACCATTACCATCGCTACCTTGATAATTTTTCGATAATGTAATTCATATAACCACTGTCTCTGGGTTATTTGCTATTTTTAAGCATTCCCCAATTTTCTGTCGGATCAACAAGGTGGGAGTAAAATTTTTCACTGACCGAAAGTTTTTACTTCAGTAAGGCAGTGCTAGGGGTCAACTTTATTGCCTAAGAGCCATACAGATATTCTTTCTCCTTGGTTACGATTATACTCAGTATTGCTGATTTTAATCCTTGACTACGTTAGTATCCGATTCTACTTGGGTAAGATAACACTAATCGGAATGGGAAATAGATAGTGGTTAGTGGTTAACTACTAACTACTAACTACTAACTACTAACTACTAACTACTATCTACTAACTACAATTTTTTGAAATCGAATTTTTGAGTATTTATGAAAATGAATAATAATCTATCAATAGCAATTCCTTTTGTTGACTTGAATTTACAACACCAACCAATTTACAATCATCTCCTACAGGCAATTGAGAATATATTGAAACAAGGAGATTTTGTTTTAGGGCAAACACTGTCAGATTTTGAAGCAGCATTTGCTGCGGTTTCTGATACAAAATATGGAATTGGTGTTGCCTGTGGAACTGATGCGATCGCCCTTGGTTTACAAGCTTGTAATATTAGTTCTGGAGATGAAGTGATTTTGCCAGCCAATACTTTTGTAGCAACATTAATTGGCGTGTTACGTGCAGGTGCAAAACCGATTTTTGTAGATTGCGATCCCCAAACAGCTTTAATTGATTTAAACGCAGCTGCAAAGGCAATTACTTCAAAAACCAAAGCTATTATTCCTGTGCATCTTTATGGTCAAATGGTATCGCCAAAACAGCTTTTGGATTTAGCCGACACCTACAAACTACTAATTTTTGAAGACGCCGCACAGGCACATCTAGCCGAACGAGAGGGATATCGCGCTGGTTCAGTAGGGATAGCAGCAGCTTTTAGTTTTTATCCCAGCAAGAATTTGGGAGGATTTGGTGACGGGGGAATGCTCGTTACGCGAGATCCAGATGTAGCTGAAAAAATGGTACGCTTGCGGAATTATGGGGCATCCCAAAAGTATTTTCATACAGAAGCAGGTACAAATAGCCGTTTAGATACGATCCAGGCAGCAGTATTGCAGCAAAAATTACCATATCTGCCGCAGTGGAATCGCGATCGCCTAAATATCGCTCAGCAGTATGCTACTCAACTAGCACCCCTAGCAGCAAGCGGAATTATCCCTATAAAAAACCACAGCGGCGAGGGACACGTTTATCACTTGTACGTAATCAGAGTTTGTGAAACTTGTCCTATAGAACGTTCTGCACTCCAAGAACAACTAACAGCCGCAGGAATTCAAACAGGCATTCACTACCCCATTCCCTGTCATCTCCAGCCAGCATTTTCTGATTTAGGTTATCAAGTCGGTGACTTTCCTCATGCAGAAATGCTGGCAAAGCAAATTTTATCGTTGCCGATGTATCCAGGTTTGAGCAATAGCCAAATTCAGGAAATCACAGGTGCGATCGCCCATGCACTAGCAACTAATTCTCCTTCCGAAAAGCTTTTATTAGCTTGAATAAGCAGAGATAAAGGAGGTGGGGAGATGGGGAGGTAGGGAGATGGAGAGAGTGGGGGATGGGGAGAAGGAAACAGCTAACCACCAACCACTAACCACTAACCACTAACAACCAACCACCAACCACTAACCACTAACCACTAACCAATGTACAGACGTGCCATGGCACGTCTCTACAACTACTAACAAATGACTAATGACTAATGATCGATGACTAATGACTATTGCTAAAAATTATGCTGAACCAGCGTCAATTTCAACATACTATTTCACCACAATTATTAAGCCTAGGCATTTTAGGTATTTTGGGGCTGCTTTATGCTCCCCTTTTACTCCATTGGTTAGATGGTTGGCTAAACAAAAATATCAGTACAGAACACGAATATTTTAGTCACGGTATTATTGGTTTACCTTTCGCTGCTTATATAAGTTGGAAAAATCGGAAGCTATGGCAAAGACTACCAAATCGTATCCATCCCTTAGGTGCTGTATTTTTGTTAGTAGGAGGCATTTTTTATCTAAGTGGCATCAGTGAATGGGTTAATCTTTCCTTTCCCACCATACTGACAGGATTATGCTTGTGGTTCAAAGGAATTCTCGGTTTGAAATTGCAAAGATTTCCCCTGCTGTTAGTTTTTCTAGCAACACCAACGCTAGTACCTTATTTAATTGCTCCCTATACCTTTCCTCTACAAAGCTTCATCGCTGGCACTGCGGGTTTTATTTTAAATCAGTTTGGTATGGCAGTAACTGTTGATGAAATCAACATATATGTGGGAGGACGCATTGTAGAAGTGGCTCCCTACTGTGCCGGGTTAAAAATGTTGTTTACTACTCTCTATGTTGGCTTGATGCTACTTTATTGGACTGGTGCTTTGTCTTCCCGCCATAAAACCATTTCGTTTTTATCAATAGCCGTATTAATTAGTGTTAGCGGCAATATCATTCGCAACACTTTACTTACGTATTTTCATGGTACAGGTCAAGAAGCTGCTTTTCACTGGCTGCATGACAGTTGGGGTGGGGACATGTTCTCTGCTGTGATGCTGGTACTATTAATACCGATTCTGAATAAAATTAATAGTTATTTCTCTGAACCCGCTGTAATTGAGCAAGAACGAGCCAATGGTCAATAGTCATTAGTCATTTGTTAGTAGTAGTCTGTGTCATTCATTTTAATGGTTTGTAGTAAGCACTTCAGTGCTTAAAAATTCAGAACTAAAGTCCTGACTACGAACCCATCAAAACTTTGTTGACAGACCAGAATGACGGTTGCAATTATTTAACCTGCACTTAGCGCTTAGTGTTGTGCAAGTGTAGTTCATAATATTAAGTAAAGTAAAAATAATTTTCACCAATCAGAGTCTAAGTCAATGGTGCTATTTGGATTTGGTAAAAAATTAACCTTGCCCACTCATGAAGAAGCTTTGCCTGGACGAGCAGAGTCTATGCCAGTAACCAACCGTCACTATATCAACGGTAATCCTATCCTGCCTCCTTTCCCGGCAGGTATGGAAATGGCCATGTTTGGGATGGGGTGCTTTTGGGGTGCAGAACGCAAATTTTGGCAACTTCCTGGAGTTTTCACTACCGCAGTGGGTTACGCTGCTGGGATCACTCCTAACCCCACCTATAGGGAAGTCTGTACTGGAATGACTGGTCATAACGAAGTGGTGCGCGTTGTATACGATCCCAAAGTGATTAGTTACACTGACATACTCAAAGTATTCTGGGAAAATCACGACCCCACCCAAGGAATGCGTCAAGGTAATGATGTTGGTACTCAATACCGCTCTGGGATTTATGTTTATTCTGAAGAACAAAGAAAGCTAGCAGAAGCATCGCGGGAGGCGTATCAAAAAGCTCTCAGCAATGCAGGTCATGGAAAGATTACTACAGAAATCCTCGATGCACCAGAATTTTACTACGCTGAAGATTACCATCAGCAATACTTAGGCAAAAACCCTGGTGGGTATTGCGGGTTAGGAGGAACAAACGTTGCTTGTCCTGTGGGATTAATTGAATCTTGATGGACAGATGCACACAGAGTGGCTGTTCCACATAAGTGAAGAAGCTAGGAGGGAACCCCAAAAATTGGCTATTAAGGGCGATTTTTTGGGGTTCTCTTTTTGCCTTCTGCCGTTTTAATTTACATCAGACGTAAATCTTAATTTACTAACTCGTTAAGTCAATAATTAGTATACAAACGAAATATGCCTGTATTGTGTCTAAGCTATGAATAAGTTATGAAAATTTCGGTAAATAGCCTCTTTTTCGGAAAAATAAGAAAAGTTTGAACTGGTTGTCAGAAAATCAAGATATCAATCAACAATTATTAAGAGTAACTTATATAAAAAAATATTACTCAGTCTATATATACATACTTCATACACTTTGATTTTTAAGAATTATTAAGATATTCTTATTAACAAATATTGCAGGTACTTGTTTTAATTGTTAAAGTGTGTAAGGCAATTAGCGATACAGGTGAATCCTAGTATCTAACAGAGGAGTAAATTATGAGTTATATCCATTCTGCCGATCGCGTGAAGTGTTAATTTTCGGCTTAGGATTTTAAGTGAAATTCAATAGATTCAATAATTTGTCTTACTTTGTACTCAATTGCGGAAAAGCTCTGATAGCGATTGTATGACTAAGGTGCGGTAAGACTGGAAGTATGGAGGTTCAAATCCATGAATATTCAAGGCAAGGTAGCTCTAATTACTGGGGCTTCCCGTGGTATTGGGCGTGCCATTGCTCTGGAACTGGCGCAACAAGGCATGAAGCGGCTGATCTTAGTTGCACGCGATCGCCAAAAGTTAGCAGAGGTGGCTAAAGAAGTAGAGGCAATGGGAGTAGAAACCACAATCATGGCATTAGACTTGACTAAGCCAGTGTTTGTGAATGTTGCCGTTGCCCAACTTTGGCGCAGTTATGGCCCGATTCATTTGCTGGTAAACTGTGCAGGCGTAGCCTACCAAAATTCCTTTTTGCAATCTAAACTACCCCAGGTTCAAGAGGAACTTTCTCTGAATTTGTTGGGAACCTACACCCTAACTCATATGATGGCTAGACGCATGGTAAGCCGAAGGGAAGGAACAATAGTTAATGTTTCTAGCTTGATGGGGAAGGTGGCTGCACCAACTATGGCGACTTATTCAGCTACCAAATTTGCGATTTTAGGTTTCACTCAAGCTTTACGCCGCGAACTAGCCCCATACAATATCCCAGTGTTAGCATTACTGCCAACTCTTACAGATACAGACATGGTGCGCGACTTAAAGTTATTTCGCTGGGTGATGCCGATGACTCCCCAACGAGTGGCTAAAGCATTCATCTGTGGATTGCAAAAAGATTCACCGGAAATTTTAGTTGGATGGCAAAGTCATTTAGCAGTATGGTGTCAACGCCTTTGTCCTTGGTTGCTGGAGATGATTTTACAATTGGCAACTCCCCAACCTCAAGCACCAAAAACACAACAGCCTGTGAAAAAACAGATAAAAGGACTATCCAGAGTCACTTTGGATTTATGGCCGGATTTTTCACGGGTTTCGGATAGTTTTGCAAAACTCAGATAGACAATAGTCAAAGCGATCGCTAAACTCAATTACATCCAAGCTCAAATTGGTAAGCGCTTACTTAATTCAGCGAATTATCTTTCTCTAGTACATTCATACAAACACAAATTATGGCAGTTGACGGTTCTGTAATGATATGACGACGGATTCTTTTGAAAAGACTAGTTGGGGTTGGCAGATTTCTCTGTTTCAGCAACAAGTGGGAGAATGGTTTGAATACCAGTTGTCTCGCTTCGATGCGACGCTGCCAGAATTACCTTCTGGATGGTCGATAGATCCTTGGTTCATATCACTGTTGAAGTTTTTGTTTTGGCTAGGACTAGGCTTGTTCTTAGCTTGGTTGGTGTGGCGGTTATGGCGAGAATTTAGTCCTTATTTATATTCCTGGCTTGCTAGAGGTAGTAATCTTAATAATTCTGATGCTAAAGTCCAAGACAATGAATTGTCGGTAGCTAGTTTGTTGGCGCGATCGCAAGAATTTTACCGTCAGGAAAATTACCGAGAGGCTTGTCGCTGTCTTTATTTGGCGATGTTGCAGCACTTGCACGAACAAGCCATTCTCCCTCACAAAAAAAGCCGCACTGATGGTGAATATCTGCAATTGCTAGGCTTATCTCGTCCGCAAATCCAGCCTTACGAGACTTTGATTACCACTCACGAACAATTGTGTTTTGGCAGCACCGAGATTTTACCGGAAAATTACGAACAGTGTCAGCAGGCATATCAAGAGATAGTTAATGGCTAATTTGCTAATAGCTAATTGTTCTCTTACCATTAGCTATTAACCATTAGCCTTTTGATATGAAACGCTCAAACCGTCTTGTCTGGCTAGGTGCGATCGCCACAGCAGTAATAATCTTACTTACCTTCATCGCTGCTCCCAGTAGTAGCAAAATTAATAGTGGTTCCACCTATAGCCGTGCCCCTGATGGCTATGGTGCTTGGTATGCTTTTATGCAAGAACGCGGTACGACGATCAAGCGCTGGCAAAAGCCTTTTGGGGATTTAAAAGTAGAGGAACGTCCCGTCACTCTCTTGAGAATTAACAGCCTGTTAAGTGAACCAATTCTATTGTCTGAACAAAAAGAATGGGTAAAAGCTGGCAATACTTTAGTAGTTCTAGGTGTGGGCGCAAGGGTGACAGCGGCTAACTTTAGCACCATGCAAAATTCACCCTTTGGTGATGTCAAAATCGCAACACGACGACGAAAGCTTTCTGTATCAAAGGACGGGAAAATTTCTTTAGGCGATCGCTTTGGTGCTATTGTCTGGGAAGAAAAACATGGTCAAGGCAAAGTTATTTTTTCTACTACTCCCCATTTGGCTGCCAATGCCTATCAAGATTATTTAAGTAATTTCCAGTATTTAGCTAATTTAGTTACACAAAAAAATAACTTAGTATTTGTAGATGAGTACATCCACGGCTACAAAGATGCCGATGTCAGGGAGAGTGAAGGCGAAGGGAATTTATTTAGTTATTTAATTAAAACCCCATTATTGCCTGCATTTATCCAGGCAGGAGTTTTACTAGTGGTGCTAATTTGGGCGCAGAATCGCCGTTTTGGTAAGCTAGTAGCTTTAGATACACCCGAACTTGATAACAGCGAAGCCTATATCCAGGCATTGGCAGGAGTGCTGCAAAAAGCTCAATCCACCGACTTTGTGATTGAGATGATCGGTAAACAAGAACAACTGCAACTTCAAAAAGCTTTGGGATTAGGGCCAGAATTACTAGATAAGCAAACTTTAGTCAATGCTTGGCAGCAGCAAATAGGCACTGCTACGGCAGAACTAGATGCTGTTTTGCAGCAACAATCTCGAAAACACCGCATCAGCGAACGAGACTTGATTAGCTGGCTGGGGAAATGGCAAACCCTACGGAAAATTAAAAATTAAAAATTAAAAATTACTTGTTTAAATAAGTAACTGTGCGTAAATAAACATAAATATCGGAGTGGTTAGTAGTTAGTAGTTAGTAGTTAGTAGTTAAACTACCAACCACTAACCACTAACCGCTAACAGTATAAATAACAACATGAGCGAAAGCCATTCTGTATTTAATCGCCTTAGCCAAGTGCTGAACCGAGTCATTGTCGGACAATCCATTCTGGTACAACAGCTACTGATAGCGTTGCTTGCGGGTGGACACGTTATTTTGGAAGGAGTACCAGGAACAGGTAAAACACTCTTGGTAAAAGTGCTGGCACAGATAATTCAAGCGGAGTTTCGCCGCATTCAACTCACGCCAGATGTATTGCCTGCCGATATTATCGGTACGAATATTTTTGATTTAAATAGCCGCAGTTTTACCTTGAAAAAGGGGCCAGTGTTTACCGAAGTGCTGTTGGCAGATGAAATTAACCGTACTCCCCCCAAAACACAGGCGGCGTTGCTAGAAGCTATGGAAGAAATGCAGGTAACGCTGGATGGTGAAAGTTTACCCTTACCTGAGTTATTTTGGGTGATTGCAACCCAAAACCCCTTGGAATTTGAAGGTACTTATCCCTTGCCAGAAGCGCAACTAGACAGGTTTGTATTCAAGTTGGTGGTAGATTACCCTGATGAAGCAGCGGAAAAGCAAATGTTATTAAATCGACAGGCGGGTTTTGCAGCACGTCGCTTTGATATAGCCCGTCTTAAACCTGTAGCCACAGTACTCGAAATTTTACAGGCGCGGCAAGAAGCCAAACAAGTGAAAGTTTCAGAGGCGATTATTGATTATCTGTTGGCATTGGTACGTGCATCGCGACAGCATCCAGATTTAGCTTTGGGTGCATCACCTCGCGCTGCTAATTCTTGGTTTGTGACAGCGCAAGCAACTGCATACTTAGCAGGACGGGATTTTGTCACTCCAGATGATGTGAAAGCAGTAGCACCTCCGTTGTTGCGTCATCGCCTGATTCTTAAACCGGAAGCGCTGCTGGATGGTTTGCAAATAGATGCGGCGATCGCATCGATACTAAATAAAGTACCAGTACCAAGGTGAGCTTGATGGGAAAGTATCTGTTAAAAATGCGTAAGCCCCAAAAGGCGTTGCTGAATTTGGTCATGAATTATGTTTGCATACATTTTTGTAGCTCGATGCCAAATCATTGTAGAGACGTAGCAATGCTACGTCTGGTCATACCCGTGAATTGTAAATTCATAT
>NZ_JACAEU010000172.1:0-10614 GCF_013388695.1 Fischerella sp. | reverse complement strand
GTTTGACGGTAGATTCAATTGCGCCAGAGCCAATCGAACAAATTTGCTCGGCTTGATAATATTGATAGTTGATGATACGGTGTCTATGTTTTTCAAGGTAAGCACAGAAATTCTCAGCTCTTATGACTATGATCGCCTAGTCAGCAGAACTGTGGAAGTCAAAGAATTACTCGAATCTTTCATTGACAAGCTGAGTCATAACTTTTAAATGGTTAGTTGTTTGAAATAATTACCAACCAACAACCAACAACCAACTAATAACAATTGCATTATGATTCAACTCAGTCCAGAACACTTGCAAGCTATCCGCAACCATGCCGAAAGTATCTACCCTGAAGAGTGTTGCGGTATTATTTTTGGTCATCTTAGCGAGGATGGCAAAACTGTAGTAGAAATGATGCCCACAGAAAATGCTTGGAGTCCAGAAACCGCGACAGATTTTCCTGATGTTGAAGTAGTTGATGGGAGAAGGCGGAGATATGCGATCGCACCCCAAGTTATGTTAGCAGTTCAAAAAGAAGCACGAGCCCGCTCTCTCTGTATAATTGGTATTTATCACTCCCATCCTGACTATCCAGCGATTCCCTCAGAATTTGACCGACAGTGTGCTTGGCAGGAATACTCTTATATGATAGTTTCCGTGCAAAATGGCACAGCTGGTGAAATCAATAGCTGGTGTCTGGACGAAAATCACCAGTTCCAACCAGAAACAATTGAAAAGTTACTTTAAAAACCACTAAGACACAAAGACACAAAGGGTATCGTTTTTGGGTAGGATAAAAAGTCCGCGCTTCCTCATCAAACTGCTATGCTGAATCCGAATCTGGATGACATCCAGTTAACAAAAGACGATTACGAACGCTACTCCCGCCACCTGATTTTACCGGAAGTCGGTGTGGAAGGACAAAAGCGCCTAAAAGCTGCCAGTGTACTGTGTATCGGTACGGGTGGACTGGGTTCGCCATTGCTTTTATATCTAGCGGCGGCGGGTATTGGACGCATCGGTATTGTTGATTTCGATGTTGTTGATAGTTCCAACCTGCAACGCCAAGTGATTCATGGCACTTCTTGGGTAGGTAAACCTAAGATTGAATCAGCAAAGAATCGCATTCTGGAGATTAACCCCTATTGTCAGGTTGATCTTTACGAAACCCGTCTCAGTTCCGAAAACGCCCTGGATATTATTAGACCTTATGATGTTATAGTCGATGGCACAGATAATTTCCCCACCCGGTATCTTGTTAACGATGCTTGCGTGTTGTTGAACAAACCCAACGTCTACGGTTCTATTTTCCGGTTTGAAGGACAAGCAACGGTATTTAACTACGAGGGTGGGCCGAATTACCGGGATTTGTACCCCGAACCCCCACCACCAGGGATGGTTCCTTCCTGTGCAGAAGGTGGCGTACTAGGTGTTTTATGCGGCATTATTGGCAGCATCCAGGCAACGGAGACTGTCAAAATCATTATCGGCAAGGGTACAACTTTAAGTGGACGCTTGCTGCTGTACAATGCCCTAGAAATGAAATTCCGCGAATTGAAGTTGCGTCCTAACCCGGTACGTCCGGTGATTGAGAAGCTGATTGATTACGAACAATTCTGCGGTATCCCCCAAGCGAAAGCACAGGAGGCAAAGCAGCAGATGGAAATTTCGGAAATGACAGTACAGGAATTAAAGCAGTTGCTCGATAGCAGCGCTAATGATTTCGTGCTGCTGGATGTCCGCAATCCGCATGAGTACGAAATTGCGAAGATTCCCGGTGCGGTGTTGGTGCCGTTACCAGATATTGAAAATGGTAATGGTGTTACCAAAGTGCAGGAAATGTTGAACGGTCATCGCTTGATTGTTCATTGCAAGTCGGGTATGCGTTCCGCCAAAGCTTTGGGAATTCTCAAACAAGCGGGAATTGACGGTACGAATGTGAAGGGTGGAATTATCGCCTGGAGTAAGGAAATCGATCCATCAGTGCCACAGTATTAATAAAACAAACCACAAAGACACAAAGGACACGAATATTTCTTCGTGTCCTTTACGTTTTTTGGACTTGGGACAAAAAAGATGTTTCGCGCATCAGTTGACGTTTTGATCCCCCCTAGCCCCCCTTAAAAAGCAGGGCTGTTTCATTCCCTAAAAGGCTCTGATTTACAAGCGTCTAAGTCAAAAAAATCAGGTGATGAAAAAATCTAATTGGACAAGAAAATGGCGATCGCACTCAAATTTTCTGGTCTTTGCGGTGATTTTTCGCTCACCAACTTCAGCAAATTTTACAGCGAGTACTCTTGACAAAATCCTTACCTGATCGAATGAAACAGCCCTGCCTTTCTAAGGGAGATTATCCCTCTTATATAATTCTCCGAAGTCAAAATTTTAAAACGCTTGCCTGGAAAGGTTTTGAGTAATTGTAATCAGAATGAGATTCATTTTGATGACGAAATCTAAAACCCAGACTAGAAGCAGCTTCCAAGCGAAGGAAAGATTTTTATCTGCGGAGAGTAACATCTAAGGGTTATGGAGGATCTTCAGTAATCAAGTTCTGCTAACTGAACCGTATTGAATTCTAAGTAGGTCGGCACAAATACAGTTAACTCGTGAGGGTCATCATCTATCATTTGTCATTGGTAAGGGTTTTAGCAATTTTTAATTTTCTTAACATGACTACTTTTATTCCCACCTACCTATTTAGCAAAATAAAAAACCCCCACAAACTGGGGGTTTATTCTTTGGGAGAAAATTCTACTTAGCTACTTCCTAGTGTTATGGATCGAAGGTGACAAACTAAGAACACCAAGAATAGAAAAGTTCCCTGCTGAAAACGATATGGTTCAGATCAGCCCACAATATCCAAGTCTACTGTCGCCAGGCTTTGTTGATGTAGCCCCATCATGCCTGAGTGACGGCTAGCGTTAACTGAACCGTATTGGCATCAACCCTACGTCAGAATTACCGCAACTTTGTCACCAGTTTGCCCCGGTTGGTCGGTTATCTTTAAATAATAATTTGAAACAAATTGTTGCAATTCTTGGAACTCCCACATTACAAGGATCTTAGAGCAAAGGGATAAGGCTATGCTTTTTAAAACCATGCTTCAGCAAATTTTTCTTGGCTGTCGAATATCGATTCTAGTTCCTGTAATTTGTTCATTATTGGCAGGGTTTACACTCTTAATATACGGCGCTGCCCAAACTATCACTACGATAGGTCATGCTCTAAGCGTAGGTCATGTATCTGGCAAGGAAGCAAAGATGATGGTTTTATCGTTTATCGAAATCATCGATTTGTTTCTCCTGGCGACAGTTCTCTACATCACAGGATTAGGACTCTATGAACTTTTTATTGACAGTCGTATCAAGGTACCAGCCTGGTTAGAGATCCGTAACATCGATGACCTCAAAAGCAAGCTTGCCAGCGTCGTGGTAGTGATATTAGGCGTTGTGTTCCTCGGGCAGGCGGTAAGGTGGGAGAGTGGAAGAGAAATCTTGCCCTTTGGATTAAGTGTTGCCTTGGTGATTGCAACTTTAACTTATTTTCTGGGCGAAAAAAATAAAAGCGAAAAAATGAAAAAGTATTTAGGTAGTAACGGAACAAAAAACGCCATTATCCATGAAAATGAAGTAGAGTTTAGCAATAACGGGGGCAAATATTAACTTTACGTCAAAATCAGATCAACATCCTCTTCTGGTAAGGGAATTGGTAAACTCGCTATCAATTCCCATGTTTCTTTTTCCGTCAGTTGGATGTCTTTTGCGGAGTTTGTGCTGACAGGAAGTTTATTTATGTTGGTGTTCCCGCAACAACAATTAATTATAGCTGCAATAGGAGTATGGGTAGGTGCGATCGCTTGTTGTTGGAAGTTAGTTAAAGATACCAACGATAGACTTGATGAGGCTTTAATAGTTTTAGAGGAGGAGTCACTAGAAGTACACCATGAAGAGTAATAGTGGTACGTCGGCAGTATAAAATTAATGCTGGCCAGCCAGTAAGTTTACAATTATGCTCAACTGGAAAACAAAACTTTTGATATAGATAGTAAGTTCGGCAATTGATCCTCCCACCGCTAATCTCGTCAGATATGGCGGTGGCTTTCTGCGCGAATTAGGTAAAAATCTGAGTGAGGAGTGCAGATCAACTCCTTTGTCTGAACTCCTCACTCCTGACTTTTTACACCACACAGTTCAACTCACCCGCTTTTTGTGTAAAGCGGATATTTTCCCGATAGTCTACAGGGCAATCTATCACTGCTGGCACATCTTGAGCTAGGGCTTCTTTCAGCACAGGAACCAAATCGGTAGCTGCTTCTACACGGTAGCCTTTTAAGCCCATACTTTCGGCAAGTTTGACAAAATCAGGATTGCCAAAATGCACGAAAGACGATCTACCTTTGCCAAATTGATTTTCTTGCTTCCATTCAATCAAGCCGTAGCCACCATCATTAAAAATTAAGGTGACAAAGGCTGTACCAACACGCAAAGCAGTTTCTAATTCCTGGCAGTTCATCATAAAACCGCCATCGCCAGTTGCAGCTACAACTTTGCGATTGGGATAAACGAGTTTGGCTGCTAAAGCACCAGGAATGGCAATTCCCATTGCTGCAAAACCGTTAGAAATAAGGCAAGTATTGGGACTATAGCAGTGATAGTGACGGGCAATCCACATTTTATGTGCGCCGACATCAGAAATAACGATATCTTCTGGGCCCATGATCTGCCGCAAGTCATAAATTATTTTTTGAGGCTTGACTGGAAACCCGCTATCGTTGGCGTATTGTTCGTAGTCGGCGCGAATATTTGACCGTAAGTTAATAGCATAAGGATTGGGTTTACCCTGGCGGTCTGCTACTTTTAAGATTTCATAAAGAGAATCTGAAATATCACCTACTACTTCCACACTGGGAATATAACTACTATCTATTTCTGCTGGCGTGGCAGCAATATGAACAATGGGAATCTTGCCATCAGGATTCCATTTTTTCGGGGAAAATTCAATTAAATCATAGCCAATGGCTATTACTAAGTCTGTGTTATCAAAACCACAGGTAATGAAATCCCGCTGCTGCAATCCTACTGCCCACAATGCTAAAGGATGGGTGTAAGGAATAACTCCTTTGCCCATAAATGTATTAGCAACGGGGATATTTAGCTGAGTGGCAAATTGAGTGACAGCATCGCTGGCTTGAGCGCGGATGGCACCATTTCCTACTAAGATAATTGGATTAGTCGCCTGCGAAATTATTGCTGCGGCAGACCTAATATTCGCAAAAGAAGCAAAAGTTTTTTCGACATTATGCTTTTGCAAGGGTTTGCCTTCTACTGGCATAGCAGCAATATTTTCTGGCAAATCGATATGAACAGCGCCAGGTTTTTCACTTTGTGCTAGCTTAAACGCTTTCCGCACCAATTCCGGTGTAATACTAGGTCGCACAATCTGTTTATTCCACTTTGTCACCGGGGCAAACATTGCCACCAAATCCAGATATTGATGGGATTCGATGTGCATTCTATCTGTTCCCACTTGCCCGGTAATCGCTACTAAGGGCGCACCATCGAGATTAGCATCAGCCACCCCTGTCATTAAATTTGTAGCCCCTGGCCCAAGAGTTGAAAGACAAACTCCTGCTTTTCCTGTCAGACGTCCGTAGACATCTGCCATGAATGCCGCACCCTGTTCGTGACGAGTAGTAATAAATTGAATGGAGGAGTGTTTTATTGCTTCCAAAACGTGCAGATTTTCTTCGCCAGGGAGTCCAAAAACATATTCCACCCCTTCATTTTCCAAACATTGTACTAATAACTCTGCTGTATTCATTTAATTTCCTCACTAGCGAAAACAATTAATTGTTGGTGGTTGGTTGTTGGTTGTTGGTGGTTAGTTTTTCCAAACAACAAACAACGAACAACAATCAACAACTATTTAACCCACACCGTCTTAACATTGACGAATTCATGTATACCTTGAATACCCAATTCCCTGCCATACCCAGAACGTTTAATGCCACCGAAGGGGAGGCGGGGATCGGATTTGACCATACCGTTGATAAATACGGCACCTGCTTCGATTTCATTGACTAAACGCTGTTGTTGTTGAGAATTGGTTGTCCAAGCGCTTGCACCCAAGCCAAAGGGTGTAGCATTTGCTAGTTTAATTGCTTCGTCAATATTTGGTACGCGGAATAACAACGCCACCGGCCCAAAAAATTCTTCTTTGGCGATCGCACTATCCGGAGAAAGGTCTGTAATAATTGTCGGCGGATAGAAGTTGCCAGGACGATCTCCTAAAGGCTTTCCACCTGTGAGGACTTTTCCCCCAGAATTGACACTAGTTTGCACTTGTTGGTCTAAATCTTGGAGAATATCTGGAGTTGCCAGTGGCCCGATATCGGTTTCCGGTTGCATGGGATCGCCTATTTTCAGCGCATGGTATTTTTCTAATAGCAGCTTTTCAAATTTGTCTGCGATCGCTTCTTGGATGATGAAGCGTTTTGCTGCTATACATGATTGACCGTTATTCAACATCCGCGCTGTAGTCGCAACTGCAACTGCTGTTTCTAAGTCAGCACTTTCTAACACAATAAACGGGTCACTGCCACCCAATTCTAGAACTGTCTTCTTAATTTGTTTACCACATGCCGTAGCAAGAGATATGCCTGCTGGTTCGCTTCCTGTCAAGGTAGCAGCTTTGATGCGCTCATCGCTAATTAAATCGGCGACTTTGGCACCAGGTATTAACAAGGTTTGAAAAACACCTTCAGGGAAACCCGCTCTCTGGATAATGTCTTCAATTGCTAAAGCACACTGCGGCACATTAGAGGCGTGTTTGAGTAAGCCGACGTTTCCCGCCATGAGTGCGGGTGCTACAAACCGGAATACTTGCCAAAAGGGGAAATTCCACGGCATCACCGCGAGAACTATACCCAATGGTTGATATTTGACAAAACTTTTTGTTGCATCGGTTTCTACGTAGACATCAGCCAGAAATTCAGCGGCGTGTTCGGCGTAGTAGCGACAAACCCAAGCGCATTTTTCCACTTCGGCGATCGCACTTTTGTAAGTCTTGCCCATTTCCAGGGTCATCAACTTGGCAAAGTCCGCCTTTTCTTGTTCTAAGATATCAGCAGCTTTTTCCATCCAGCGCGATCGCTCTGGAAAACTCGTCATGCGGTACTTTTCAAAAGCCTGTTGCGCCAAATCCAGTTTGGCGCCAATTTCTGTATCATTATGTGGCTCAAAGTTTTTGAGCAACTCCCCTGTGGCGGGATTAATAGTGGCGATAGGCATTGCCTGACCTCCCGTAAACAGTAACTTGAGGTAGCATTCTAACTTTTACCCGTATCCATAGTGGAAGCTACCATCAAAATTTTAGACTTTTAGCCAAGGTTTGTTTTGCAAATGTTAATTTTTTGCAAAATAAATGCAACAAAAGATACGAATTATTCAGTAATTATATTGATTAATAGTTTTTAGGTGCTTAATGGTTGGATGTTAATTACCTATGGACAAAGTTTTTTGGTGCTGATGTGCGAGGAATTTCTCAAACATCTCAGCACTACGCTACGCTCATCTAAAGCCTAAATCTTAATTCCTAAAATTCTCTGACTCACTGCTGCCCACAGCCATATATTATTTGTTTACAGATATCAAATCTTCTATTTGGAGGCTTAGGGAATGTCTACAATGTCAGATCAGCAATACTAAATCAGTGCTAAGAAACTGAGACCGATTTTTTGTAGACTCAAACATAATTCAGATTGCTTTATGCAAGTTGAGTAGGAAACTTTTTTGGGTATAATGAACATAAAATTTATTGCTTATTTATTTAACTATAAATAAACAGTAAAATTATGTTACTTCTGGTGAAGGTTTGTTGCCAATACCCAGTTCTTTTTTACTACGCTTCAACTGCTTCCAGAGCGCATGGATTTGATTATAGGCTTCTTCAGAAGACAGCTTGCCAGCCGTCTCTAAATTAGTAATGTAGCTAACTTTTTGAGCAAATTCTTGGAGGTTGGCATTAAATACTAAGCACTCTGGTCTTACGTTACCGTGATAGCGACTGCGAGGGTAGAGGAAATTGTTAAAATTTTTTTGTTCGGACTGCACTATGATTCTCCTTATATTAATAACATCAATATTCTCCTAATATTCAAATATTGATGTTTTGATTAACTATTAAACTTATATATTAAATAATTTCCATGTCAGCTGTCATCTGCTTAAAGAATCAGTTAAATTTAAACTAATTCGTATCAGTGAATACACAGTTGAGCTTGACTTGATCCGATCAAAATTAAAGTATGGTTTTCCAATGGTTTTCCAATAGAATTTCCGGATGTATTGACTGCGATCGCCCTTTTTCAGCTTCCTTGGTTTTGGTCTCGGCAATAATAGTTCTGTTTATCATCACTTTTCATCATCCATTGGGTCAGTAGGCGATCGCTTTTTTGAGACATTAACGCCACTTATTACCAGAAAGTTTAAAATAGCATCTGCCTTAAGTAGTAAATTTATATAAGTTTTGTAAACTATTGTTTCGCACCTTTGGCATAGGACTGCTAAGCTGTTGCGCTTACACAATGACCAATGACTAATGACTAATGACGACCCTCACGAGCAATTATGCAATTTTAAGGCGTTACAGCCTATAAGTTTTTGCCCAAACAATATGTTTACACTTTTTTATTGTCATAAAAATAAAGGTAGCTGCATCGCTATTAGTGAAAATGGGACGCAGATTTTGATATCTTAGATAAAAAAATCTGAGCAAAGGATTCGCAGAAACATAAATGGACTGGATAACCGTACTGCGATCGCTTCAATCTGACTTCATCAAAAGGTTAACAACTGGTTGTCTGCTGCACTGTCAAACAGAAGGTCATTATAGTGAAATAACTATAATCTCTGGAGAAAGATTAAAGGCACTCAGGGAATTTTGCTGGCAGATGGCAGAAAAATATAAGCGCGTTTCGCCAGTCCGTGATGTTTTTATCAACTATCTGAAAGGAAAATTAGGAGAGGAAGTTGTTAAAGAACGTTTAGCTGATTTGATTACGGAAGTAGATTATGAAAAGCGATTTGGTGGAGATGGCAAAATAGATTTTACGTTGACTTGCGATCCATCAATTGGTATCGAAGTAAAATCTCGTTACGGTAGCATTGATAAAGTCAGATGGTCTATTAGTTCAGAGGAAGTGGAAAAAAATGCAGTTGTAGTCTGCATCTTGATTCAAGAAGAAGTGAATGAAGCACAATCAGAATATCACCTCTTCTTAGCAGGCTTTCTCCCAACTCAAATGATTAAGCTTAGAACTGGTAGAATTTCATTTGGGATAGAGCAATTACTATACGGTGGTGGTTTGCGATGTTATTTAGAACAATTACAATCTTCTACAAATTACAATTCATCTAATGAAAAAAATATCATCATTGATAAGTATCAAGATAAACATAAACCAAAGCTCAATCTAGTCTATCAACCACCCCAAAATCAATTGATAAAATCCTCTTTTCAGGCTGGAAAAAATGAAGCTGTACATGCTCAGAGTGAAGAGTTAAATATAGTTTACAGAAAACTTGGTGATGAATGCAGCCAGAAAGGAGAGTATGATGCTGCCATTATTAATTATAATCAGGCATTGCAACTTCAACCTCAGGACTCTGATACATATTACAAACGTGGTTTAGCGCGTTATCAGCTAGGAGATTATGATGGTGCGATCGCCGATTATACTCAGGCAATTTCAATCAATCCAAACCACGCCAAAGCTTATAACAAAAGTGGTTTAGCACGTTATCAAATTGGAGACTACGAGGGTGCAATTGCGGATTATACTCAGGCAATTAGAATTGCTCCTAATGATGCCGTCGCGTACAAAAACCGTGCTAATATTCGTTATTATATAGGAGATAATCAAGGAGCAATTGAAGATTACGCTCAAGCAATCAAGATTTATCCCAATAGTGATTATAAAAATTCCAAACGCACTCATTCTCATCCTCAAATAGGAGACTATCAAGGAGCGATTGAAATATCCTTTCAGGAGATTGAGATTAGCTCTAATGATGCTGATGCTTATAAAAACCGCGGTAATTTTCGCTCAAGCTTGGGAGATTACGAGGGAGCAATTACAGATTATACCCAGGCAATAAAAATTAATCCTAACGACTCTGATGCTTATTACAACCGTGGTAATGCTCGTCACGATCTAGGAGATTACGAAGGAGCAATTGCTGATTATACAGAAACTATTAAGATTAATTATAATGATGCTGATGCTTATTTCAATCGTGGTAACACTCGTTATTGTTTAGGAGACAAGCAAGGAGCGATCGAGGATTTTCAAAAAGCCACAGATCTCTATCGCAAAGAAGGTAATATAGCAGAATATAAAAAAGCACGCGAAAGAGTTTTAGATTTAGAAATCGAAGAATCTTTAGATGATTTAAATTTTTAAATAGTTAGTGGTTAGTAGTTAGTGGTTAGTGGTTAGTGGTTAGTAGTAGCCCTGTCAAGGTGGGTAAAAAACGAACCCAAATCTTAGTAGAGAAGACTATTTTCCTCTTTGTGTCCCTACCCTACGGGAAGCCGCCCTTGCGGTCGTCTACGCTGCGCTCGAGGGCAAG
>NZ_JACAEU010000171.1:0-48860 GCF_013388695.1 Fischerella sp. | reverse complement strand
TTCAACAAGAGTTGTTACACTTGTGGGGTCAGAAGAAACTAGATCAGCAGAACCAGGTGAAGGTAAAATTTCAATCGACTCGCCAATTGGTGAAGCTATTAACAACGCAAAAGTTGGAGATACAGTGGTTGCTAAATTGCCAGATAAAGAAATCGAATTTAAGATTTTGAAGTTTGTTAATTAGGATTAGGTTAGAAGTGAAGTGGTGAAGAGGTGAAGAGGTGATGGAGTGAAGTGGTGAAGAAGTTGGTTTACTTTTGTGATTTCAAATATCTGATATAACCATTAATTCTTTTGATAAGTGAAATTATTTCATTCTCTAAACTTTGAAATGTCTGCTTATCTATTATTTCAGCTACTAACAGAGAGTCTAAATGATCAATAAGCTCATACGCTGATCCACGAGATATCCTACAAAACCTGATAAATTCTTGGTAAGAGTATCTACCATGTCCTTCTGCTAAATTTGCAGAAACTGACTTTACAGTTTTTACAATGTCATACGTTAATATACTTTGCTTATAGTCTAGTGGTAGGACTAGTTTGAAACAATTTCTTTTTAGTTTTAGAGCGTTTTGATAAACCTCAAATGTTTGCAAGTTATGCATACTCATTTATATCATACCCACGATCACAAAACATTGTATTACAATACAATTTTTTAACCACTAACCACTAACCACTAACCACTAACCACTAACTAAAACACATCCGCCGGATCGGCAGAATGAAGTTTTCGCATCGCCACAGCAGCAGAGATTAAACACATAACCACAGTCATAATAAACACCTGCAATGCCACATCAAATCGCATGGCTAGCGGAATCCTTGTCAGATTTCCCAATAGTGCATACATCCCAATTGAACTTGCAGCCCCAGGAATAAATCCCAACACGGCAAGAATAATTGCTTCTTGGAAAACAACAGCCAACAGGCTGATATCTGAATAGCCCATCGCTTTCAGGGTGGCATACTCCGGTAAGTGATCGTTCACATCCGAGTACAACACTTGATAGACAATCACAACTCCGACAATAAAGCCCATTGTGGCACCAAAATTAAATATAGTACCAGCAGGATGTTCAGAAGACCAGAATGCTAACTCGTGTTCTTTAAAACCCTTGCGAGTCAATACTCTGACATCATTGGGTAATCTTGCTTGAATATTCTTAATTACAGTTGGGGGATCTGTACCTGGTTTGAGGGTGAGAATTCCTGCATGAATATTATCGAAGCTGTCTGCACCAAAAATCCGCAGATAATTCCAATCACTTGTGACAACATGCCCTTTGACAAACATACTGCTGCCCAAAGTAAAGATACCGCCAACCCTAATTCTGCGTCCCGATATCTCCGTAAAAATGGTTTTTCCTTGGTTAAAGGATTCAACTACAGGCCCGGTAGCTGGTTGAGATTGACTGTCAAACAGGACTACGTTAGGGAGTTTGATTTGCTCAAGCTGTTGATTTACTGTGGGTAAATCCAAGACAGGCTGGGCTGGGTCGAAAGCTATGGCTGCAATCTCAGTGACTTCCTTCTTCCAAGGATTGACCCACCGTGACAAAGAATAATACAAAGGACTAGCAGATGCTACTCCTTCTACCGCCGCAGCTTGGTACAAATGACGTCGAGAAAAAGTCTGACCCTCCAGCAGAGTCTTAGTACGGTTGCTGATTAAGACTATGTCTCCTTGAATATGATTATGGATAAGGGTTGCACCGTCAAACAGCATGGCTCTGAAACCCAACTGCATGAAAATCAGAATGTCAGCAAAAGCAATTCCAGAAAGAGCTACCAAAAGGCGAATTTTTTGATGGCTAAGTTGCGCCCAGCCCAAAGGAGGTTCCTGAGATTGCTTGCCCAGTAAGGTTTTGAATACAGGTAGTTTCATCTGTTCAATGCTCTACTGTGTCTTGGTCGAATTCAGGTCGAAGCTGATGCGGACTTGTAGGTAAGTCAGTCCTGCAACTTTGGCACTGTCTTTGGGATCGATGCGGACTTTGACTTCTACAACACGGGCATCTTTGTCAGCTGTTGGGTCAGATTCCAAGACATCTTGCTTTTTAATTTGCAAGCCAACATGTTCGACTGTACCATGTACCTCACCTGCAAACCCACCATGCTCACTTACAATTGTTGCCCTTTGACCGACTTGCAGTTTGCCCACATCGGTTTCATAAACTTCGGCAATGGCGTACATCTGGTTAGTTCGTCCCAGTTCTACGATTCCTTCACTAGTGTTAACCTGTTCGCCAACACGGGTATTAATCTTCAAAACTTGCCCGGCGATGGGAGAGCGTACGTAAAAGTCTTCTAACTCAGCCTCAATTCTCTTGATTTGGGCAATCGCTCGTTCTACTTCAGCTTGCACTACTTGCACATCCACAGGACGCACTTCTCTAAGTTTTTGCAACATCGCCTTTTCTGTTTGGATCTGCTTTTGCAAGGTGGATGTGGTGTTTCCTAGTTGCGCTTTCGCCTCATTTAGCCGAGATCGAGCGGTTTCAAAAGCCTCTCGCCTGTCGTCTAAAGCCGAAATACTTTCTGCTCCTTCTTGTTGCAAAGTTTGATAGCGCTGATAGTTGATTTGTGCATTCCGCAACTCAGCTTCGGCACGAGCTACTGCTGCTTTTCTTTCGGCAGTTTCCGTCCGTAGCTGGGCTTCTAGTCGGGCAATATTGGCTTGTTGAGCAGCAATTTCTGCCTGTTTTGCTTCCCCTGCTTTGATTTGGGTAAGTTTCGCCTGCTGCACAGCTAGATTTTGTTTTGCCTCGGCTAGTTCAGCTTGCTTTTTATCAATGCCTTGGAGAATGGCAATTATTTTTCCGGCTGGAATGCGATCGCCTTCTTCTACCAGCAATTTATTCACCCGACTATCTTGGGCATTGGCAACAGATAATTTAATGACTTTTCCTTGTGGCTCTAGGCGTCCCAAGGCTGTAACTTTAGTTGCTGGAGTCACACTCACAGCAGGAACTGGCGTAGTCGGGCTTTGTTTTTGAGTTTGAGAAATTACATAAACTGCACCCAAACTGAGAAAACCAATCGCAGCTATGCCAGCAATCCAAGGACTAAGCGGTTTCAAAACCCTTAGTTTTTGAGTCGTAGTCACCTCTGGAGATGGTGGTTTTGTTAACTTTTTGTCTTTAGTGATAACCATCGTTAATCAAGGGCGGTATAGTGAATAAAAATGATTATTTCTGACAGTCATTTGATAATAAATTTTGAATTTCTGCTAAGAATATATTCGCTATTATCTATGTTTGCTAACATCCTCAATTTGGGTGAATCAGTTGGGTGATAATAGAGAAGAGAGACAAAATTTTATCCAAACCTGAACTGCTTGATCTGTTAACAAATTTGCCTATCCTGCATCTACATTTTTAGGGAAACAAGATGAGGAACTTGTGAGGAAACTCGAACAACTTATACTCCAGTTCGCAGTCCCTTATTTTTCACTAAAACAGTATCTTCAACATCCAAGCTAAAAGACTGATAAAGTCTGCCTTTGTCAGTGCAGTTCCAGGCTTGAGCTTGAAAGTTGAACCTAAAAGTATTAGTTGTTACCTCACCCCAGGCAAAACAATCAGGTAGGGAATATTTATGAATGCGGATGATTTATTGCAACGCTATGCTGCTGGCGAACGTGATTTCAGCAGAGTTGATTTGTGTGGAATTAATCTGGCTCAGGCCAAATTAAGTGGAGTTAATTTAATTCGCACAAATCTGTTGCAAGCGGTGCTAAGTGGAGCTAACTTAAGTGGTGCATTCTTGGTGGTGGCGAATCTAGGTGAGGCAAACCTGAATCGAGCTACCCTGATTGTTGCTAACCTCAGTGGAGCAGATTTGAGTAAAGCTAACTTAAGTGAAGCTAATCTCAGTGAAGCTGTACTGACAGGTGCGATTGTACAGAAAGCAAATTTATCAGGTGCTAGCCTGCGGGGTGCGATTTTGGCGGGAGCAAACCTGATGGATTCAAATCTCCAAGGCGCGAACTTACAGGGGGCTAATCTCTATGGCGCAGACTTACGAGGAGCCGATCTCAGCCACGCCGATCTCACCCGCACTAACCTGCGGGGGGCAAATTTGCAAGGAGCCATCATGCCCGATGGTTCCATTCACAATTGAAATTAGCTACTTGCAAGCAGCAGTTGGGAGGTGATACTAGATAGCCAAAAACCTCCTGCCTTGCTTGAAACGGGAAATAAACATCGATTTGCTCAAATTTGAGCGTTTTGTATAAGTTTTATGGAGCAGGTACAAACAGGTGAATATTAACGCGAGTGAGTTACTGAAACAGTACGCAACTGGAAAACGAGATTTCCAAGGATTTGACTTGAATGGGGCGGACTTTCACCGAGCCTTTTTGAAGGGAATAACTTTGCAGGGCAGCAATTTGATTGGAGCGAACCTAAGTGGGGCTGATTTGGAAGCGGCAGATTTGAGTGGTGCGAACTTGATTGGAGCCAATCTAAGTGGGGCAAACCTGATTGGAGTTAACCTGAATGGGACTGACTTGATTGGGGCGAACTTGGTTGGAGCCAAGCTGGAAAATGCCTACTGCGTGAAAGCAAATTTAAATGGAGCCAATCTCAACGGCGCTAACTTGAGGAGGGCAAATTTGAGTGAAGCATCTCTAAGTGGCGCAAATTTGACTGAAACTGTTTTGAGTGCCACCTTAATAGATGCTAATTTAAGCGGAACCAATTTTTGCCGTGCCAGTCTAATTGAGGCTGATCTACAGCGGGCAAACTTAAGTGGAGCCAACTTAGCTGGGACTAACCTTTCCAAGACTAATCTCAGGAAAGCTAACCTAGCAGAAGCCAATTTGAGCGGAGCAAGCTTAAGAGAAGCCGATTTGAGCGAAGCTGATTTGACAGGAGCCAACTTGCATAGAGAAAGTTTGCACGAGGCGAATTTCCAGGGTGCAATCATGCCTGATGGTAAAATTTATCATGCTTGATAACAATCTTGCATAAGTATTAGCTAAAGCTAAGAACATTCTTACTTGGGAAAGTCGTTATTACCTGTGGACATATATATGGTTGAGATAGGAATTCACCTAATTAAACAACCATGCAAGCCCAATCGAAAATCCAGACAGTTAATCCTAAAGTAGAAAGGCATAAATAAACTAAAAACAGTGCGGGCTAGAAGCCCACCCCACAATATTATTAAAGCTCTTGTGGGGTGGGTATCCTGCCCGCCCGTATAGAATACAAGATATTTTACGTTTAATTATGTTGACCTACTTACTACTCTAATCCAAACAACTTTAATGTCGAGCTAAAGCTACAAACTTTGCAAAAAAACAAATTGTAGAGACGTTTGCGATCAGGCGTCTCTACAACAGAAAGTGATGTATTTTTTTGCTCGGAATTCAACCTAGTAATGGCAGACCTCTGAGAGAATAGAGCAAATTGCTAACGATGTTAAGTACCACAAACGCCAATATCGGAGAGAAATCCATACCTCCCAGAGGGGGAATAATGTTACGGAAAATATTCAGATAAGGGTCGGTGATCTGGCTCAAAGCAGCAAATGGTTGATTGTACCAGTTGATATTTGGGAACCATGACAGCAGAACCCTAATAATCAGTAGGGTGCTGTAAATTTGGATGAAAGTAGCCAGTGTGGCAATCAGTAAATACATGGATGGATCGGTTTCCTTTTCTGGGTAAGTGTCCACTGCGATCTTATATTTTGATTTTAAGGTAGCTCTGGTCATGGTGTATGCAGCTGTAGGGGCATTTACCACGATCGCGCTTCATCTGCTTTTGGAAACTCCTTTAGGCGTCTTTGGTGAGCGACCTTTCATTAGCTATCTGATTAGAATTACTGTTCACGCTGCCCAACTGCTGTCGCACTTCATCAATTGTGGCATTCAACTGAGCAATTTTATCTTCTAGCGATCGCCGCGCCGTTTCCATTTCTATGCTGTCGGTTTCTGAAGCTTTCATCTGACGCCGTTTGAAAGATGCTTTTTTAGCTTCTGTTGGGCTGGTAGGGATTTGACCTTCTTCTTGGGCTGCTAGCTCGCCATTGTTACGAGAAGCAACAATAGTACCCAATACTCCACCGACTACACCGCCAACTACTGCTCCGAAGAAAAAACCACTTGCAAAACCATCACGCTGACTCATATCTTTACCGCCAATTAAGAACGCTGCACTTTTGGGTTGTTTGGTTACTTTCTTAGTTCTAGCTGCATACTAGCTTAAGTCCCAAAGATGCGATCGCCTGCATCCCCCAAACCCGGTACAATAAATCCTTGGTTGTTAACTGCCTCATCTATAGTGGCAGTATAAATTATTAAACCCGGATATGCTGTTCCCAATTTTTGTAAAGCTGGAGGAGCTGCTACTACACATACAATTCGTGTTAAGGACGGGTCAACACCCCGCTGTGTCAATTCTTCCATTGCTTTAACGATTGACCCCCCGGTTGCTAGCATCGGATCGGTAATCAGTACCCGCGTCTGGGGATGAAATTTTTCTGGAAGTTTATTTAAATAACAAGAAGGTTGTAGCGTTGTTTCATTTCGCTCCAAGCCAAGATGATAAATCGATGCTAAAGGCAGCAATGTTTGTGCTCCTTCTAGCAATCCCAGTCCTGCCCGCAGAATTGGTACAACCGCCATCGGTACTTCCGGGTCAATTAAAGTTGCAGGACAGGAACTTAAAGGACTCTGCACCGTTGTCTCTTGAGTCGGCAACCACTCTCGGGCTGCTTCATAAGTAAGCCAACGTCCCAATTCAGTCATGGCAGTGCGAAATAATACTGAAGGCGTGGCAGCGTCGCGGGCAACTGCTAGCCAATGCTTGATTAGGGGGTGGGGTGGAACATAAACACGCAATTGTAGCGTCATGGCCAAAAAAAGGCGTTTTGCGATCGGATAACAACTGAAACATCATAATACTCTTTCTGATATCCGGCTATCAGCTAAAATAAATGCCGATCTAAAAATTATTGAAAAATTTTCGCATTAATAGTTGACATTATTTCTCAGTCAAAGTTATATTGATAATCAGTGTTCTCCTCTCTTTAAGGATCGGCAGACGGGATTAGCCAGCGGTTGCAGGCTCGTCCCTCTTTTTTTGAAGGGGAGATGAAGAGGTTAAGATGCGTATTCTTTGGTAAGATAGATTGTTATATATGTTACAAAAAATAGTTAAATTTTTTAGAAATGGCTGACTCCATGCCTCTTCCCACTCCCTATTATGATGCGATCGTCATTGGCTCTGGAATTGGCGGTTTGGTGACAGCAACTCAACTGGCAGCCAAAGGTGCCAAAGTACTTGTATTGGAACGCTATCTCATTCCAGGTGGCAGTGCTGGTTATTTTGAACGACAAGGCTATCGCTTCGATGTTGGTGCGTCGATGATTTTCGGGTTTGGACAGCGCGGTACAACTAACTTACTCACCCGTGCCTTAAACGCCGTTAACGTCAGTTTAGAAGTTATTCCCGATTTTGTACAGATTCACTATCACCTGCCCGACAATATAGACTTCAAGGTAGAGCGAACTTATGAAAAGTTTTTGCAAAACCTTATAACGTATTTTCCCGACGAAGCCAAGGGAATTCGCCGTTTTTATGATGAATGTTGGCAAGTCTTTAACAGCTTAAATTGCATGGACTTATTATCGCTGGAAGAACCCCGCTATTTGCTGCGGATGTTTTTTCAGCATCCTTTGGCTTGTCTGAGGTTGCTAAAGTATTTACCGCAAAATGCTGGAGATGTGGCACGACGCTATATTAAAGACCCCCTATTGTTGAAATTTATTGATATGGAATGTTATTGCTGGTCGGTAGTACCAGCAGAGATGACACCCATGATTAACGCGGGCATGGTGTTTTCTGACAGGCATTATGGTGGGGTTAACTATCCCAAAGGCGGCGTAGGACAAATCCCCCAAAAGCTTGTAGAGGGTCTTATTCAGGCTGGAGGTAAAATTAAATACCAAGCTAAGGTGACGCAAATTCTCATAGAAAAAGGACGAGCTGTAGGTATAAAGTTAGCTGACGGCCAAATTTATCGCGCCAAACGCATTGTTTCTAATGCTACACGTTGGGATACTTTCACAAAATTAATTTTACCAGATAAAATTCCACCTAATGAGAAAAAGTGGCAGCAAAACTATCAGAAATCACCCAGCTTTTTGAGTTTGCATATGGGTGTGAAGGCGTCAATTTTACCAGCGAAGACAGAATGTCATCATATTTTGTTAGAAGACTGGGAAAACATGGCAGCACCGGAAGGTACGATTTTTGTGTCAATTCCCACGTTGCTCGACCCAGATTTAGCACCAGCTGGTTATCATATCATGCATGTATTCACGCCGCACTGGATAGATGATTGGCAGAGACTTTCTGCAAAGGATTATGAAGCGAAGAAGGAAGAGGCAGCTGGGCGAATCATAAACCGACTGGAGAAAATTTTTCCGAGTTTAGACGCGGGGTTAGATTATCTGGAAGTAGGGACGCCACGCACCCATCGCCGCTTTTTAGGTCGGGAGGATGGCACTTACGGGCCCATTCCTCGACGCAAGTTGCGGGGTTTGCTAGCAATGCCGTTTAATAGAACTGCAATTCCAAGACTTTATTGTGTAGGGGATAGCACCTTTCCCGGCCAGGGATTGAATGCGGTAGCGTTTTCTGGATTTGCCTGTGCTCATCGCATCGCGGTAGATTTGGGATTGTGACCGACTTCGCTACTAATGTGGAGAGACACTGGTACGATACTCCATTCATAGCAAATCACCTGAGTGGAAGGTAATGTATTTGTCCTTCCCATTCACTATCAAGGCTGCATTCTGCCAACAATAAAATATCTTCAATAGCACGACCAATTGGAATGTCAAAGCTAACTTCAAAAACTCCAGGCATAAACAGTCCTGCCTCCACCCGTTCATAAGCATAGTGTGTAATCGTCGCGACATCGTGGGTGAGCAATACTCGCCCTTCTTTGGCTGCCCATTCTAGCACTGTTGGATCGTCTGCTCCAGATAGTCCTATGTCTTGAATTCGGACAATATCTAATCTTGGTTGCCGACGCAACACTCCCCGCACAATGTTGTTGTTGAAATTTTCGTCGGCAACAAATCGCAGCATAATTTATTATTGAAATTGAGTTCGGCGTGCCATTAAACGCTGGCGTAAACCTTGTGGGTCACATCTAGCCTCATTTATTTTACGGATTTCATTGGCGCGTTTTTGCCGTTGCTGCAAGTATTCTTCAACTTCCTGTTGGTGACGTAAATAGTAGGCTATTACAGCATAAACATCTGCTAGCTGCAAAGATGGGTACTGAAACACGATTTCTTCGGCAGTCGCTCCTTGATTGAAAGCAGCGACAACTGTATCTAGCGTGACTCGCGTTCCGCCCACTCGCACCACACCATCAGGATTTAGTTGCAAGGGCAAGGGTTCGGTTGTAATTGTAAGGGTCATAGCATTTACAAGATAATAATAAAATCAAATATTTTTGCTTTTTAGCCTACCTTCCGTCTTCATTTTTCGGGTTTCAATTCCGAATAAGGATTTGAGGTATTTGGAACCGTTAGGGAAAAGTTTCCCCTAACGGTATGATATGGTAGATGACGAAGATGACATAGTTAATTTGCTTTACTTCCTAATTAGTACTTACCGTCACACCTTCTAACTCCTCATCTGTCAACTCATACAAATCGCGTAGCTTTTGCAACTTCTCCTCACTGGCTTGCCAAAAGCCTCGTCCATGCGCCTCTAACATCCTCCCGACTATATTCCGAAAAGCTTCCGGGTTTGCTTTTCGCAATTTCTCTGCCATCTCAGGATCTAGAGCATACGTATCTGCTGCTTGGTCGTATACCCAATTGTCAGTAAAATCCGCAGTACCGCCCCAACCGATCAATGCTGTCATACGCTGCGAGATTTCAAACGCACCACCAGAACCTTGAGTTGCCATTGCTTCTGTCCATTTGGGATTCAGCAGTTTGGTGCGATATTCCATCCGCAGCAAATCATCTAGCTTGCGTGGTGTGGTATCTTTCGAGAAACTTTCGACAAAGCTAGCTGTAACTTTCTTACCGCGGATTTTTTCTGCCGCTTTCTTCAAACCGCCCGTATTGGCGTAATATTCTTGAATATCGGTTAAACCGTACTCTACCGAATCGATTTCTTGAACAATGCGATCGCTCGTTTTTAACAACTGATTCAGCACTTCTGGTCTTGCTTGGCCTTTATCTTGCCTGCCATAACTAAAGGCATTGCGACTTTGCCAAGTATTCCCCAACTCATCGCCAGATTCCCAATTACCATCAGTCACCCGATCATTTACCAGCGAACCAAAATCACCTGCCGGGTTAGAAAACAACCTTGCAGATGCATTCTCCACCCCTTGCGTCTTCAACGCCAAAGCGTGTTTTCTAATAAAATTCTGGTCTTCTGGTTCATCCGCCTCAGCTGCCCGTAAAAACAAATCATCCAACAACTCGATGATATTGACAAAACTATCGCGGAAAATACCAGACAAATTTCCCAACACATCTATACGAGGATGTCCTACCTCCGCCAACGGTTTTAACTCATAACGAACAATTCGCCCCGTACCTTCTTTGACAGGTTCTGCCCCAACCAACTCCAAGAGAATACCCAGAGATTCACCCTTAGTTTTAATCGCATCCAAACCCCATAGCATCACCGCCACAGTTTCTGGATATTTCCCATGTTCTTGTAGATGCTGGGCGATAATTTGTTGACCAATTTCCCTCCCTCGTTCATACGCTGCGGGCGAAGGCATTCTATAAGGATCTAAAGCATGAATATTCCTACCTGTAGGCAACACACCAGGGCCATCTCGTAATAAATCGCCACCAGGTGCAGGCGGAATATATTCTCCATTCAAACCGCGTAACAAATTAGTTAATTCTTCAGTGGTTTGCATAAGTAAATCGTGGATTTGTTGCGCTTCTGGACGGGTAAGATGCCCGTCCCACAAATCTGATTTTTCCTCTTGTGGGGTAGGTATCTTGCCTGCACCTTCTTCCCCAAAATAAGCCTCCAAATACGCCGCCATTTCCTCCTCATTTGGCGCTTCACCCAACGTATGCAACCCAGAAGAAAACAACCGATTCTCCAAAACTTGCAAATACTCGTACAACTTCACCAGATAATCATTAAAAGCATGAGCGCTAAACATGCGGATATTTTCTGGAGTAAAAGGAATCCCCAAACGTTTTGCATCCTCAAAGGGACAATCCGCATCTAAACCAGTATCAACAATCTTTTTAGAAATTGCTTCTTTGAGAGCATAATTTTTTTCTGGATCTTCGCGATACTCCGAGATTAAATCCCGCAGCGCCACCAATTCTTTATACAAACCTGCACGACCATAGGGTGGTACATTGTGGGAAATTAACACACCGTAACCGCGACGTTTTGCCAAAATCGATTCGGAGGGATTATTCGCCGCATATATATATAGATTGGGCAAATCTCCTAATAAAATATCAGACCAAGAATAACCTGTGTTTCCCAAAGGCGAACCAGGTAGCCATTCCACTGTGCCATGCATGCCAAAGTGAACTACAGCATCAGCTTGAAACTCATTTTGCAACCATTTGTAGAAAGCAGCATACTGGGGATGGGGCGTTAAATCTCGTTCAAACATTAACCGCATCGGATCGCCTTGTATCCCCAAGGGTGGTTGTACGCCAATCCAGATATTCCCTAGCTGCACGCCGCCAATATGGAATTCATCGTCATAGGTTTTAATGCCAGTACCCGTGAGAGATTTCCATTGCTTTTCAATACGGGAGGTGCGGAGATATCCCAACCATTTTTCTAGGGTTTTAGCATTAACAGTTGTAGGACGGGCATCTTGCCCGTCATCCTCCAATGGCAGGCGAGACGCCTGCCCCACAAGAGGACTAGCTTCATCCGCTTCTTTCACCTGCTGAATCAACTCTTCCCCGTCTTCGGGTAAATCACCAATACTGTAACCTTGGTCTTTAAGTGCCTGGAGGAATTTCAGGAGACTGCGCGGTACGTTTAACAATGCTGCTGTTCCGACTGCACCGTAACCAGGTGGAAACCCATAGAGAATAATAGCGATTTTTCTTTCAGATACAGGTTTTTGCCGCAGATTAACCCAGCTTTTCACTCTGCCAATTAAACGTTGTACCCGTTCGGGAACCAGATAAATATTTTCTCCTACCAAACCACCAAGGGGAACGGCATCAATCGCCCCGTCTAGTTCTGGTAGAGCGTATAAAACTACACTTTGCAAGCCACCAATACCTTGGCGCGTCCACGAGTAAATATCTTGAATTAATAGAGGTGCAGCAACGATATACGGAACATTTTTAGCGGTGAGAATACGTTTTGCTACCTCCACTTGTCGCCCTGCTTCCATCGAACCAGCAGGCCCACCTACCAAGGGGAAACCAATAGTTGAGACAATCGCATCCACTTTCACTGCATCACTGGAAAGGGAGGTTATTTCAACATTACCCTGCTGGCGTTGCTGGGTTTCGTAGTCGCTTGTCATCCAGTCACGGACAGCCACGTGTCCCTCCACACCGTTGATAAAAATGGGTAGGGGGATTAAACCAGCTTCATCAAAACGACGAATTAGTTGATTAATGTAAGGTTGTTTGGTGATGACATGCTTGCGGTAGAGGAGAATTCCCACAACTGGGTTTGTAGAGACGCGCCATGGCGCGTCTCTACAAGATTTTTGATACCACTCCAGATATGCTTTGGGAGATTCAAAAAACCCTTGATAATCGGGATGGAGTAACCCCATATTGGGGGTTTCCACGGGTGGGGGAATATCACCGACTTTTAACCCGAAGTATTTTTCTGCCAGTGTCCAAAATAAGGCTGCAACGTTTTCTGGCCCGCCAGCGTTCCAGTAACCATAGATAATTAACCAGTTGCGTAAGTCTTGGACTTTTTGCACTGGCACAAACTTCAATAGTTTTGGCCCTATTTTTAAAAAGCTAATATAACCTGCTAATCTATCTTCTTCTCGTCCTTGGCTAAATTTATCGAGAATGAATTTGACTGGTTTGGGCATACCTTTGGGTTTGTCGCCTATGGCAAAAGCACCCAGCTTGGTAAGACTCAACAATTCTAAGGCGGACTCAAAGATCAGGCGGATAGGGATTTGGCCGATGCGATCGCGCAACCACAAAACTTGGTCATAATCAAATATCAAACTGCCAAAAAACACGTCAGCGCCAGCAAGTGCTGCTTCTACCTCCGCACGCTTGCTGGTAATGTCGCGATCGCTAAATACCCGAATATCCAACTCCGGACAATTTGCGATCGCCAAATCAGCCGCTTTTCGGTACAAGTCAGCGTTGAAAGATTCAAACCCTGCAATCAAGACGATGCGTTTCATGTCCTTGAGTGAATTTAACTTTCTTATTTATTCTAAATTCGCTCTCAGGGTGAAGATGTCTTTTTAAGGTTGTGATTTTAATATCTAGATTAGCTGATGGGTAAATGAACAATCTGGTCTTGATGTTCGTTCTCAAAAGAATATTCAGCCAGCAGAATCAATTCCTGTATGTTCTGACCTATGCTTAAATTGGGATTAAGAATAAAAATACCTGGCATATGGCGACCTTCAGCGATGTGGTCAGCTAAGTGTACAGGCATTGATTTACGATTATTTGTCACAAGTACAAAGTCATATTCTTCACACCAACAAAGAATCTCTGGATCTAAAGTACCTTTGATTGGAGTATCAGGTTCTCCTACTGCCCAAATAACTAAATCTGGTTTACGTCGCCGTAGTTGATTAATATACACCGGATCGATGTTTTCATCCATGAGATATTTGAGCGTCATTCGCTTGTTTTATAGCTTCTCGTTCTTGTTTGATTTTCCGTAAGCGGGCTACATTTGGGGGAGGGTTCAACGCTTGGGCTTTACGTTGTTGGTGTCCCCACTCTAACCAATCAGCAATATACTTACTTACGACTTCTTTGTTGTGTAGATAATACAAAATCGTTGCGTAAACTTGCTCTAAAGTCAGAGATGTATAAATTTGCGCGATTTCTTCTGGAGTACGAGCACGATAAATGTATTCGTAAAGGATAGTCTCTATACCGATCCTCGAACCTTTTAGGCGAATATCATCAGGTGCAAGAAAATTGAAGTAATCTTCTAGTTGCATGGTGAGTCCTCTTTTTAATTACTCTTGACTATTGACCCTGGACTCTTGATTCTATTTTAATTCGCTGCTGCCTGCGCTTCTTGATAAATTACTTCCTGAAACTGAATCACATCCTTTTGCGGATCGGCGTGGGAAACTTTCACCAAAACCTGTTCCCCTAGATTCACGGAACGCCGGAAAGACATCGGTAACTGCAAGCCCAAATCTTCTAAAAGAATTAGTGCTAAGCCGCTATCTTCTCTCAACCACATCAGGACTGTTGCATGCCAAATTTTCTCTGGGCTGCGGCGCAGATATTCTAACGCCCAATATCTATTAGTTTGCCGTTCTACCATTGTCACTTCTTGGGTAACGGTGCTGACACTCATCATCACTTCTTTGAGTTGTTCGGCTGAGAACGGTAAAACATCGCCCCGTAAGTGCGCTTTCAGTTGAAAGTGAGTTAGCAAGTCACTGTAGCGGCGAATGGGAGAAGTGGCTTGAGTGTAGGTATCCAAACCCAAACCAGCATGACGCACAGGTGTAATGCTCATTTCGCTTTTAGGCATACAACGGCGCATCGCACAAGCACGCACAAAGCCTGCTGGTAGCTGAATTAACTCCTGTTCAGGGGGTAACTCAGGTTGTGGCTGACCGCGAAAGGGTAGGGGAATGTTATGAATTTGACCGTAACGGGCAGCAACTTCACCGGCTAAGATCATCATCTCGGCTACTAGTTGCCTGGAGGTGGAGTCATCTAAAACATTAATGCTGATATCGTCATTTTTGACTTTAATCATCGCCTCTGGCATGTTAATACTAATGGCTCCTTGGGCATATCGCCAAGTTTTACGCTTAGTTGCCCATTTGGCGATCGCAGCAATTTCTGGTTCTGCCTCCACGCCTAAATCCAGCATTTCGTCTACATCTTCATAGGTGAGGCGATAAGTGGGTTTTATGAAACTGGCATAAATACTGTAATCTTCTACTGCCCCGGATGCATCTAAAATTATCCCAAAGCTGAGGGCACAACAAACTTTCCCCTGTACCAAACTCATTGGCCCAGTAGCCAACAATTCCGGGAACATGGGAACCATTCCCGTGGGTAAATAAACTGTACTACCCCGCTTTCTGGCTTCTAAGTCTAACTCATCTTCAGGCATGAGAAAACGTGTGGGGTCAGCGATATGTACCCATAGCCTTTCTCGCCCATCACCAAGCAACTCCCAACTCAAACCATCGTCTATTTCGGTGGTACTTTCATCATCAATTGTGTAAACCTTGAGATGGGTGAGATCCAGGCGGTTTGTATCTGGGTCAGTGGGTGGTGATTCCAATCGCTGTTGGGCCACTTCTAATACCTTTGTTGGGAATTGAACTGGAATTGACGAACGACGCAAAAATAAGTTTTCATGAGGACTCCACCAGCCCAAATCCACTAATAGTTGAAAGGCCCCTTGGGGAGTAGCAGAACGTCCCAGCATGCTCATCGTTTCTTGGACTGGTGCTGGCGGTGGGTAAGCGCGAGCTAGAGAGTCATAATTTAGCCCCACACGCACAGTGTCAGCAAGCAGCGCTGCATATTTTTCCAGGGCTTCCAAACGGTGGCGATCATGTCTTTGCCACTCAACCGCTTCACCCTTGAGTGCTTGTTCTACACGAGCCAAAAATTCCTGCTGTCCTTTCGCTTTGAGCGCTTCTACTTCTAGTTGGTGTTTGCGTTCCGCTACTTGAGCTGCCGTTCGCGGTTCGTAAGAGTCTCCCTTTTGCTTGAAATAGATTTTGTCTTCTGACAACAAGCAATGGGCTGCATAGCATTGAGGTGGTTCTGATTCGGAAAATAACAAAGTCGCCATTTCTGCTGGCGTCACTGTTTCCCCGCCCTCTACCAGTAATTCCCAAGCAACTTCTAAACTCGATGGATCTAGGTAGGACTTGATTTGTTCCAGAAAATTGGAAACTTGGGAAGGCTTGTAGGTCTGCCCGTTGACTGTATAAGTAATTTGTCGAGGCGCGAGACTATGAGATTGACCCCGTTCATCGATCACGAACCAACGGGTTTTGCCGTCTGGTTTATCTACTACACCCAGACGGCGATCGCCTTGAAGTCTAAATTCAACTAGCGTCCCCTTCTCCACAAGCCTCGCAATTAATTCAAATTTTAGGTTTTAGATTTTAGATTTTAGATTTAAATAACTGGTATTTAATCCGAAATCTAAAGTTTTTGAATTTAGGAGTCTATTTTACACTCCCTTATTTTAAAGATTTTAGATTTTGGACTCACAAACACCAAGTCACTATCTACCTGATGCGTTTTTGGATTGTCTTAAATCCAAAAAATCCGTCTTGAAAAGCTTTGATCGGAGGAAACCTCCGCTCAAACTTTTCGCAAAATCCAAAATCAATTTAACCTTCTGCGTTGATAAACGGCAACAAAGCCAAAATTCGAGCACGTTTAATCGCTAATGTTAATGCCCGTTGTTGCTGAGACGTAAGTCCAGTAATCCGACGCGGCAATATCTTACCGCGTTCGGTGACAAACTTACGCAACAAATCTACGTCTTTGTAATCGATTGGTTCTCCTGGTTTAATTGGAGACAGGCGGCGACGGTAATAACTCATGGTTGTTGACTTACTTTATTTCCTTGTGAACAGTATGCTTGTTGCAGTGGGTGCAGAACTTTTTCAGTTCTAAGCGATTGGTGGTGTTGCGACGATTCTTAGTCGAGGTATAACGCGAAACACCTGGAGAACGCTTGTCTGGATTTGTACGACACTCTGTACATTCCAGTGTCACTATTATCCGGACACCTTTAGCCTTAGCCATAATCTTACAAACAGTTGAGCCTGAAAATAATTAACACAAATTTCTATTTTCTCACATTTCGCCGCACACTTTCAAGCATTCGCTTGACTTTTATATCTAGCGAATAACCTCGACGCGACGAAACGATCATAGTCCTAGCATAACGGTCATGCCAAGTTTGCCGTAGCTGAGTATCAGATACGGCAGCACCACAGTCAATTGCTAGGGGAAGTATTAGCAGTATAGCAGTGGGATTGCGGATGATGTTGTTCAAGGCAATAGAAAGTAAAAGCGCACCGACACCAACTATTGCCTCTCGCTTCAATAAACTCTGCAAATCTGGAACTCTGCCCCGTTCGACTTCCAGCACTCTCATGTCTAGAGCATAACGCCCTAAACTCTGTCCTTGATTATTATATACAACCACTACTCGCAACACTAGCCAAGCGATCGCAAAAACTAGGATCTGGAGAATTTGGATACCAAGCGCACTGGTTCCTAATAGAGAACTCAGCAACCAGACAATCAAGAAATCAATTCCAAATGCCAAACCTCGTCGCACAAATTCAACTCTAGGATATTGTGGTGGGGGTAATCGTTCAATAGTCATAGAAAATAGATGTTTGTATAAAGATTCAAGGTATGTGTTGTTTTTTATCTACTTCAATATTAAAGGGTTAACCAATGCCACTGTCCTTGCTAGTCGCCTATCTATTCTACTTAGTCTTTGAACGTCCGTTCATGTCTAGTTTCTAGCAAAAGCGTAAAATCAAAGATGCTATCAAAAAGGATAAAAGTTAACGTTAACTAGTAAAAACAAAATATATAGTGCAAAATGTAAATAGGCTAATTTAAATTGCAACCAAAAATCAAAACCCCAAACTGTATATTTTGCGATAATCTCAAAATAAAGAGATAATAAAATACAGTTCCATACTAACTATGGATATTATTCAAATCCTCAAAGAAGATTATCAAAGATTTCCAGTCAATCAAACTTACAGCATCTACGCTAAAGACGTTTATTTTCAAGATCCGCTGAACAAATTTTGGGGTATTCGGCGATACAAGCAAATGATTAAATTCATCGAGACTTTCTTTTTAAACCCCAAGATGAACTTGCACGACATCCAAAAAGAGGGAGATACCATTAAAACTCAGTGGACACTTAGCTGGAATACCCCTCTTCCCTGGAAACCGCGCATCTCTATCCCTGGCTGGAGTGAATTACGCCTGAACTCCGATGGCTTGATTGTATCTCACATCGATTACTGGAACTGTTCCCGCCTCGACGTGTTAAAGCAGCATTTTCTGACTAAACAATCGATAATGTAAATAAATGTAAATTCTTCTCAGACAAAACAGAATCATACATGCGCGTAATTTTGACGACAGGGAAAGGCGGTGTAGGTAAAACTTCCGTAGCAGCCGCCACGGGACTTCGTTGTGCGGAACTTGGCTATCGGACATTAGTGTTGAGTACAGATCCTGCTCACTCTTTGGCAGACAGTTTCGACCTAGAATTGGAACACACACCCCGAAAAATTCGCTCAAATTTGTGGGGTGCAGAATTAGATGCGCTGCAAGAATTAGAGGGAAACTGGGGTGCTGTCAAACGCTACATTACCCAAGTTTTGCAGGCACGGGGTTTGGACGGAGTACAAGCGGAAGAATTGGCAATATTACCGGGCATGGATGAGATTTTTGGCTTGGTAAGGATGAAACGCCACTACGATGAAGGCGATTTTGATGTTTTGATCATTGATTCTGCTCCTACTGGTACAGCATTGCGACTATTGAGTTTACCAGAAGTCAGCGGTTGGTATATGCGGCGTTTTTACAAACCGTTTCAAAATATTTCAGTTGCCCTTAGACCCCTGGTTGAGCCTCTTTTTAAACCCATCGCTGGTTTTTCTTTGCCAGATAAAGAAGTGATGGATGCGCCTTACGAGTTTTATCAACAAATTGAAGCACTAGAAAAAGTATTGACTGACAACAGTCAAACTTCAGTGCGTCTCATTACTAATCCAGAAAAGATGGTCATTAAAGAATCTTTGCGTGCCCATGCTTATCTGAGTTTGTATAATGTTGCGACAGATTTAGTTGTAGCAAATCGCATCATTCCTGAGGAAGTTCAAGACCCTTTCTTTCAGCGCTGGAAAGATAACCAGCAGCAATATCGTCAGGAAATTCATGAGAACTTTCACCCTTTACCTGTGAAGGAAGTACCTCTTTTTTCTGAAGAAATGTGCGGTTTAACAGCCTTAGAACACCTTAAAGAAACGCTCTACAAAGATGAAGATCCGACTCAGGTTTATTATAAAGAAACCACAATCAGAGTTGTGCAAGATAAAAATCAATACAGCTTGGAATTGTACTTACCTGGCATTCCGAAAAACCAAATTCAACTGAGTAAATCAGGCGATGAATTAAACATTACTATTGGTAATCATCGCCGCAACTTAGTTTTGCCACAAGCATTGGCAGCACTGCAACCAGTAGGAGCCAAGATGGATGAAGACTATCTGAAGATTCGCTTTGCTGAGGTTGTAAATACTTAATTTAATGGGTGGGTATTGCCCACCTCATCAATAAATATCTAAAGTAGCAAGCAAGTAGCAAGCAAGGGAGCATCCCAAATGTTTAAATTTATCGTTACACTAAATCAGCAAAATTTAGGATTCATTTACTGTCCCAAATTAGATCTACACGCTCTTGAGCTTTTTTGAGAGCTTTTTCAGCAGATTCTCCCAATAATGTTGCCTCGATCGCTCGACCAAGACTGTCAGACAAACGGCTATATCCAGCAATAACTGGTCTAGCGCGTGCATGAGACATTTGCTCCAAAAACACTTTTAACACTGGTTTTTGGTTGATAAATTCCCCAAAAGCATCACTTTGGGCGGCTTTGATGTTTACTGGCAAAAAACCAGTCCCGACACTCCACTCTGTTTGAAATTCTGCACTCAACATATACTCTAAAAACTTGAGTGCAGCTAGTTCTCTTTCTGGGGTAGTCTTCATCACATACATATTTCCACCGCCTGTCACCGTAGCTTGCTCAATATCCGCAGGTATGGGGAATACATCAAAATCAACGTCAGATTTCATGATATAAGTCCAGGGCCCGGTAATCTGCATGGCAACTCGACCCTTAACAAAATCATCCTCCTCATAGCCCCGTTCTGGAGCAGAAAGCTTGGCTGAACCATCTTTTAAAAGGTCTTGCCAAAATTGCAAAGCAGCGAGCGCCCCTTTATCCACCAAATTCGGTTGGTTATTTGTTATGACCTCTCCCCCAGCACTAAATAAAAAAGGGAACCAACAAAAAACAGTCCATTCTCCCTTACCCAAAGGCAGTAACATACCATATTGTTCGGGGCGATGATCGCCATTGCGGTCTATAGTTAGTTTTTTGGCAGCTTGCCGCAATTCTTCCCAAGTCTTGGGCGTTTGTGTAATGCCCGCTGCTTGGAAAAGTTTTGGCCTGTAAAAAATACCAAGATTTCCAGTGTAAAATGGGACTGACCAAATGTGACCGTCTAACTTTAATTCATCAAATAGGTTAGGGATGATTTCTGACTTAATTGGCAATTTTTCCAGCCAGTCTTCTAATGGTTTAACTGCCCCTAGTTCGACGAACTGACCTGTAACTTGAGGGTAAAATGCCAGGATATCTGGAGGTACATTACCCACAAATGCTGTTAGAATTTTGGGCAATTGTTGGTCAAGTTGACCTGCGTAGATAGATTCTACTTGAATGTTAGGATGAGTTTGATTAAATTTATCTACCAATTTTTGAAATACATCTCGATTTACAGGGGGATTAATTCCCTGCCAAAGTGTTAGATGAATAACTCCGTTGTCTTTATTGGTTGTACTCTGACAACTAGATAAGAGTAAACAAATACTTAGAAAAATTCCCAGAAGTGAAATCTGCCATCTAGAAGTGATAAACGGGTAGAAAAAATTATTAAACTTACCAAATTTTAGCTTCATTGGCTTTGAACCAGATCAACAAGAAGTGTCACTAAGCTTAATGACAACGATATGTCAAGCATCAGAAAAACATCAATCCGTTGCACCTCATTCCGTAACGTCTAATATTCCCTGTTCTCCGTCTAAAGTTACTTTTACACCTACTGGTAACGCTGCATTAGGTGCTTCGTGACCAAAGGGTAAACCAGAGACAACAGGAATACCCAAATCGCCTAAGCGATCGCGCAAAACTTCCTCAACGTTAAAGCTAGGAACATTTGGTGGTGCTTCACACTTACTAAAACTGCCCAAGGCAATACCACGAACTTTAGAGACAAGACCGCTCATCCGCCACTGTGTTAGCATTCTGTCGATGCGGTAGGGAGCTTCTGTCACATCTTCAAAAGCAAGTATTACACCATCCATATTTGGCTGGATGGGTGTACCAAGAAGATGGGTAGCTACGGTGAGATTAGCTGGTAGCAGGATACCAGTAACTACACCACCTCCCCAACCGCAACCTTTTAAGGGAGCAAGGGTACGGCCTTCCACCCAATCGAATAAGCGTTGAATTGCCCAATCTGGTTCATCGGCTATAGTCGTCAGTACGGGCGCGTGAACGCCAGAAATCCCTGCTTGGTAAAGACTCCACAATAAGGCGGTGATATCAGAAAAGCCAATTAGCCACTTTGGGAATGGGGAATGGGGAATGGGAATTTTCTCCCCTCTCCCAGACGCGCCATGGCGCGTCTCTACATCTCTGTCCCTCTCTCCCTCTCCTATCTCTTCCCAATCCCAATTCTCCAAAATGCGGGTGCTGCCGAAACCGCCTCTGGCACAGAGAATGCCACGACATTCTGGATCTTGCCATGCTGCTGCCAGGCTGTGGCGGCGGTATTCGTCTTTACCAGCTAAATATCCCCATTGGTCATCTATCTCTGGAATGATTTCTACTCGATAGCCACGCGATCGCCAAATTTCTACTCCACGCTCAAAAGCCCCAAATTCTCGCAAAGCACCGCTAGGGGCAATGACTCTCAGTAAGTCTCCTGGTTTCAGCGGTGGCGGGATAATGATTTTGGATTGCATCAATCAAATAATCTCCTTAAACCATTTTTCAAAGCGATCGCCTAACGCTTCCAGAGAAAATTCTGCTTCGGCTTGTTGGCGACAGGAGTGACGGTTGATTTCATTTATACGCTGCGTTGCATCTACCAACCCATCAACACTATCAGGTTCTACCAAAAATCCTGTTTTACCATGTTGAACAATTTCTGCTGGCCCGCCGCGACGATAGGAAATCACGGGTACTCCACAGGCAAGTGCTTCTATTGCCACATTTCCAAATGCTTCTACCCAACGCTGTGTCATTAATAACGCTTGACACTCACGGACTACCTGCTGCAATTCTGTAGTTGATAAAAATCCCAGATATTCAAAAGGTGCATTGGGAAAATCCTGGCAAATCTGCTGCCAATATGATTCATCTTGGATTTTACCCATAATCTTTAAGGGAATATTAGTAATTTCTGCTACAGCTACCGCATCTTCCAAGCCTTTTTCTGGGGAAATGCGACCTATCCAAGCTAATTGTTGCTTTGGTTCACTACAAAACTGATAGAGTGATAAATCAATACCATTGCTTAAACAAACAATTGGTGGTGTTAGTTCAGGGAAAGTAGCTGCTTGTGTAAGACTATGAAAGCCAAGGGTACCACGAAACTGCTTTGCTACTTGAGTAATAATTTGGTCTTGAGCATTATTCAAAGAACCCATACTCACCAAATGAGCAATGGGACACCTGAAAAAAGGTGTCAAGTAGAAAGGCAACCAATCGTAAGCAAAATTTACAATTAAGTCGTAGTCAGCCTGAACTTGACGCGCATAGTCCCACATATTTGCCAATACAGAATTCTCTGGCATGGTAATCGGGGCTGTACGTTCTAGGCTTTGGGCTATGATTTGTAAATTGCCAGGAATTTGTACCAAAGGAAAAAAATCCCATGTGGAAGCTGCTGGGGCGACTATTTGCAGTTGATGACCCCGCTGTATCATTTGTTGAGCGACATTGTACAAGGTTAACTCCACACCACCACCCAGTCCAGTGCCGAGAGGCCCAACGGAAGTGGAGACAAAAAGTAATTTTAATGATTTGGGAGAAGCAGTCATCAACTGTGAGGAGATAAAAAACCACAAACACAATAAAGCACAAAGTTATCACAAAGAAAATATCAGGTGATGAAAGGTTGTTAGTTGTTTGTTGTTAGTTGTTAGTGGTTTGTTTTCTGCCTTGTCCTCTTTCCCTTCCCTTTCCTCTCCACTCCCGATTACCTCTTAATTAAAATGCTTCCCACTATTTCTACTATTCCCCTTCGCCAGATGGCTTCCGGTGATGTTTTATCACTGCAAGTATATAAATTTATCGGCGCTTATCCAGGAAAAAAGGTTTACATTCAATCTAATCTGCATGGTGCAGAAATAGCTGGTAATGCAGTTATTCACCAATTTATCGAGTTCTTACTGACAGTCAATGATACCGATTTAACTGGAGAAATTTGGTTAGTTCCTGTTTGTAATCCAATTGGGACTAATGCACGCGCCCAAAATTTTTCCCCTGGCAGATACTGTATTTACGAAGCCAAAGACTGGAACCGTATCTTTTGGGATTATGAAAAAGAAGCTGAAGATTTAGCAGCCTTTGCTAAATCTCAACTTCATCTTGATTTGGAGGCCGTCAAACAAAATTATCATGCCTCAATTCAGCAAAAATTTACCCAACTTTTAGAAAAAATTAATTCTCCCAGTGGTGTACCCTACACTGAACGGTTTCGCTACAAGCTACAATCTCTGAGTTTAGATGCTGACTACTTGATTGACTTACATAGTTCCACTAATCAGGGTTTAAATTACCTTTATTACTTCCGAAATCGAGAAGAAAGTGCCAAATATTTTTTACTCAATTTAGGAATTGTGTTGGATGAATATGATGGTGATGCTTTTGATGAAGCGTTTATCAAACCTTGGTTAGCACTGGAAGAATGTTTTAAAAATTTAGGCAGAGAAATAAAATTTGATGTAGAAGCTTGGACACTAGAATTAGGTACGGGTATGCAGATGAATCCTGATTCTATTGCTAAAGGTCTCCTAGGGATGAAAAATTATTTAGCCCACAAAGGAGTTTTGCAAATTGCTAATTTCCCTTTGGGAAATAGCGATAAGCATGAAATGACTTTTAGTGCAAGGAGTAAAGTTAAGAAATATTACGCTCCTGTAGGCGGGATGATTCAATTAAGAGTCGAATTGGGTAGAGAAGTTAAAGCTGGAAAAAGACTTTATCAAATTCTAAATTTTAATAAAGAAGGTAAGTTACCAAAGGTGATTGATGTTTTTGCTGAACAGGATGGATTAGTTTACGATGTTTCAACCAATCAAGCCGTGAATGAGGGGGAGTTTGTACTAGGCGTAATTTAAGGGGGATTGGGGATTGGGAATTGGGGATTGGGCATTGGGCATTGGGAATCGGTGAGAACTATGAATGGTGAATGCGATTGGGCTGAAAATTTCATAATTCATAATTCATAATTCATAATTCATAATTTTTATGCGCGATGCCCCATGCCCTAGTCACCAGTTCCTTTTACCCACCATCTACCATTACCAAGCAAAAGCGATCGCTGTTGTTAGTAATTTGTAACATTATGCCGATCGCTGTTGAAAGTTATCCAGCTATCTCAAATCAAACAATACAATGTAAGTAAATGGGCGTATAGATTTTTTGACAGGTTATGTGAAATATATTTAACTATTAAGTAATTAAAGATATTTAGTAGTAGATTAAACTAAAACAAAGACAATTGTTAAAAATTCCAGGGTGATTCTATGTTGCTTTTGTCTCTACAAATCAAATTACTAATCGCAAACGTAGAGTAAATGGAGTCATAGGTGAGTAGTATTAATAACGACATCTTCTCTGTATCAGGAGAAGTGATGATTCCCCAGGCTCCTCCTGAGTTTAAGTCAGGTTTTATTGGCATTATCGGTCGCCCTAATGTCGGTAAATCTACGTTAATGAATCAATTAGTAGGACAAAAAATTGCCATAACCTCACCAGTAGCACAAACTACACGCAATCGCTTGCGGGGCATTTTAACTACAAAAGCAGCACAACTAATTTTTGTAGACACCCCAGGAATTCATAAACCCCATCATCAATTAGGGGAAGTGCTGGTGCAAAATGCCAAAATCGCAATTGAGTCGGTAGATGTAGTGCTTTTTGTGGTGGATGCGACGACCTTTTGTGGTGCAGGCGATCGCTATATTGCCGAATTGCTGAATCGCAGTAGCACGCCAGTAATCTTGGGTTTGAACAAAATCGACCAACAGCCCCTAGATTCTCAGGAAATAGATGAAAGTTACGCCCAGTTAGCACAGCCGCATCAATGGCAAACAGTGAAATTTTCTGCCAAAACCGGTGCGGGATTATCTGAACTGCAACAAGTATTGATTCAACATTTAGAACCGGGGCCATACTACTATCCTCCCGACTTGGTAACAGATCAGCCAGAACGCTTTATTATGGGCGAATTGATTCGAGAACAGATTTTACTGTTGACACGTGAAGAAATCCCCCATTCTGTAGCAATATCTATCGATCAAGTAGAAGAAACACCAACCGTTACTCGCGTATTGGCTACGATCCACGTCGAACGTGATTCTCAAAAAGGAATTCTCATTGGCAAAGGCGGATCGATGCTCAAAGCCATTGGTAGTGCAGCTCGTGAACAAATTCAAAAGTTAATAGCAGGCAAAGTCTATCTAGAATTGTTTGTGAAAGTGCAACCAAAATGGCGTCAGTCTCGCGTCCGTTTAGCAGAGTTTGGTTATCACGTGGAAGAATAGAAAAGAATTATGAATTATGAATTATACAATTACTTGTCGTTCATCATTCATAATTTTGAACTCACAGCCAAGAACTGAGAAAAAATGTCTCTCAATACTTCCATAAATCTGCCTCCAGATGCTCTACCGTTGCGGGTGCTAATTATTGAAGATGACCCTATGATGCAGCTGGGTTTAGAACAGTCACTGATGGCACACCCTCAATTAGAAATTGTCGGACAAGCTGAAGATGGCTATTTGGGTGTACAAGCAGCACTGCAATTAAAACCAGATGTAGTAGTCATGGATATCGGCTTACCGCGACTGGACGGTATTGCAGCGACACAGCAAATAAAAGCAGCATTGCCAGAAACTCATGTGGTGATGCTGACATCCCACAAAACAGAGACAGAAATTATTGCTGCCCTATCTAGTGGTGCAGATGCATACTGTATTAAAGGAGCGAATGTAGACCGACTTTTGAGTGCGATCGCTGCTGCTGTTGAAGGTGCAACCTATCTAGATCCCCAAATTGCTAGACGAGTAATTGAAAATCTCAAGCCACCTTCCCCCAAAGCAAATGTTGCTAATCTCTCCGAACGCGAGTTAGAAGTGTTGAAACTGATGGTAGAAGGCTATAGCAATCCACAAATTGCTGAAAAACTTTATCTCAGCCCCAACACAGTGAAAACTCACGTCCGAGGAATTATGAATAAATTATCTGTTGACGATCGCGTACAAGCAGCAGTTACTGCCTTACGTTCTGGATTAGTTTAGAAGATATTGCGCCGTTCCAAGTAGTAGTTGTCTCGAATGCGCCGCAAATCTTCTGCTATTTGGCAAGCAGTGCGGCGACGTTTTGTAATAGTGTTGAGATGAGATTCTGATTCCGGATGAGAATTTCGTGGAATCCAGTCTTTGCTGCCAGTGTTGAAAATTAACAAGAACATGCTAGTTTGCCCTAAATTCCGCAGAATCTCTAATGTAGAACTGGCAGCAGCGATCGCACCTCACCTGGCTGATATCACCTGATTGGGTGAAAAGACACAATTGTTAGTAGTTAGTAGATAGTAGTTAGTCGTTTACCACTAACTACTAACCACTAACCACTAACTACTACCCACTAAAGTCTTATATCTGCCGCTAGATCGGATTTTTGAACTGTTCAAACCAATGACCGATGAGCAATCAGACCGTAAACTGACAAAATCTGACTAGATCGTAAAGGGTGAGGAAATGCAGATTAAATCTTGGATGGTGATTGGAGGCGTAACTTTATTAGTTGCCTTAGGCGCTAACTTCATCACTCCTGGCGATCGCAAATGGTTTAACCGCTTACAAAGACCCAGGTGGCTCACGTTTGAGGCTGCAATTCCGATTATTTGGACTACAGTATTTATTTGCGGTGCTTGGTCAGCTTATATTGTTTGGGAAAATAACCCAGGAAGTACAACAACCTGGTTATTAATGGGATTATATCTACTTTTAGAAATTGTTACTGTTGCCTATACTCCTGTGATGTTCAGGACTCGCAGATTGAGGGTAGGTACAATTCTTGGTGGGACGGGTTTTGTCATAGCGGTGATATTGGCGATCGCAGTTTTACCAATTTCTGGTTGGGCAACACTGTTACTTGTACCTTATTTATTGTGGAGCCCAATCGGTACTTATACTACTAAAGTAATGGAACGCCTCAATCCTCAAGATGCTTAGAGGTTGTTAGTTGGGGTAAAATTAGAGAAGATGCCATGCTCAATGTTCTCACCGCATTCCTTATAGAGCTACGGTTACTAATTGAACCCAAACGAGCGCTAAGGCGGATTTTCAAACTCGTTATATCCTTAAAAACGCGAACTCTTAAGCTTTTGGGATGACCACAACACGGTTGTAGTTTGAAAACACGCTTTAGTCACCAGCACAGCGCGGCGTAAATAAAAAATAGTTCAAAAGCTCGAAATACAAGCTTTTTGACTCTTGACTTTGGACTGTTGACTTACTCGGCAGCGGTACTAGCCAAAATTTTACACTTCGTGACATCCGTCCATGAATACATCCGATTAGTTCGGTTATCTCGCTACTTTTGGCAACCTGATTGGGGCTTTTTAACGTCACTATATATGTAGTGACTGGGGTGTAAAAGAATTTTTGCTATTTTTTTTGGCAAACAGTGCATCTTAGACTATAATAGAAAGATTTGTCCGAACCACTTTACTCTTGAATAAATTTATCGTAATATTGAATTAAGTAGAACTCATACTGACTTCATATTAAAACTGTCGCCGTCAGCGACTTAAGAAAGAGAAGAATTCTTGAAGACAAAGAGTGTGTGCTTGTAGAGGTTTCAAAATCTAGGGAAGGTAGGGGAACCTATCTGAGGAACTAACCGTCTTGACAGGTTCTAAAAAAACTGAAAACTCGTTCTTTTGTGGTAGTTCCCTAATGTCTAGTGATATATGCACCACCTTTCCTAATCCGCCATAACTATTAAGTATTCTTTTGTGATTGGAGTAGAGGAAAACGCACCAATGCCCACTGTTAACACCGAACTTGAAAATACTAACGCCAAATTCACGGCTGATATGGTGCGAACCTATCTGCGCGAGATTGGTCGTGTACCCTTGCTAACCCGCGAACAAGAGATTGTCTATGGGAAGCAGGTACAGCAAATGATGACGCTGCTGGATGCCAAAGAGGCTTTGGCAAAGAAACTGCGCCGCGAACCGAGCATGCAAGAATGGGCTGCTCACGTGAAAAAATCGGAGTCTGACGTGAAGCAGACTGTCCAGCAAGGGAAGCGGGCAAAGCAAAAGATGATTGAAGCGAACTTGCGCTTAGTTGTTGCTATTGCTAAAAAGTACCAGAAGCGGAACATGGAGTTTCTGGATCTGATCCAAGAAGGAACACTTGGATTAGAGCGGGGTGTAGAGAAATTCGACCCGACACGGGGTTATAAATTCTCGACATACGCTTACTGGTGGATTCGCCAAGCAATTACTCGCGCGATCGCCCAACAAGGCCGTACGATTCGCTTACCTATTCACATCACCGAAAAGCTGAACAAAATCAAAAAAGTGCAGCGAGAACTGGCTCAACAATTAGGGCGATCGCCATCTCCAGCGGAAATTGGCAAAGAACTGGAATTAGAACCCGCCCAGATTCGCGAATATCTAAACATGGCACGTCAGCCAGTTTCTTTGGATGTGAAAGTTGGTGACAACCAAGATACCGAACTGCAAGAAATGCTAGAAGATGAAGGCCCTTCGCCAGAATCTTACATGACTCAGGAATTCTTGCGCCAAGACTTGAATAACCTGCTTGCAGAACTTACCCCTCAACAGCGAGAAGTGTTAGCCCTACGCTTTGGCCTAGAAGATGGAAACGAAATGTCTTTGGCTAAAGTAGGTGAACGCTTGAACCTCAGTCGTGAGCGCGTCCGCCAGTTGGAGCATCAAGCCCTGGCGCACCTGCGTCGCCGCCGCGCCAACGTCAAAGAGTATATAGCTAGCTAATGCTTACTTATCGCTCTTGGCGACGCGCCTCCTGAATTCAGGGGGCGATTTTTTTAGTCATTAGTCATTAGTCATTAGTCATTGGTCATTAGTCAATAGTTATTTCTCCCACTCTCCCCCTCTCCCCCTGCCCTTTACTTTGATAGTCTTGTCACATAATTGGGTAACTTGTAATAGAATAAGAGTTTTTAGTGTAGCATTTAGCACAATTTAAAATAAAATGAAGTCTGTTACAGACGCTGCCGATTTTCAACCGAATACGCAAGAACGACCGCCAGTGATTCTCACTTCCGAGTTGCGAAAAGTTTATCGCACTGGCTTCTTCTTGAATCAAAAAGTCGTATCCCTCAAAAGCTGTTCTTTAACTGTTTACAAGGGAGAAACCTTTGGATTGCTTGGGCCAAATGGTGCGGGTAAAACTACACTGTTAAAACTTTTACTGGGAATTATCCGTTCTACTTCTGGGCGAGGATTGTTGTTAGGCAAACCACTTGGCGATCGCACGATCAAGCAACGGATTGGTTACTTGCCAGAAAATCCCTATTTTTACGACTATCTGACTGGTTGGGAATTTTTACAGCTAGCAGCAGGATTATTCCAAATTCCCAAAAGGGTGCAACGCCAACGCATTCCCGAACTGTTGGAATTGGTTGGTTTATCTCAAGCTGATGCTCGCAAAAAGCAAATGCGCCGTTACTCTAAAGGTATGCTTCAGCGTGTGGGTATGGCACAAGCGCTGATTAACGATCCAGAAGTGGTGTTTTTAGATGAACCTATGTCCGGTTTAGATCCGATAGGACGCTGCCAAATGCGAGAAATTATCCTGTCGCTCAAAGCCGCTGGCAAAACAATTTTTTTCAACAGCCATATTCTTAGTGAAGTTGAGCAAATTTGCGATCGCGTAGCTATCCTTGCTCAAGGCGAATTAATTTGTTCTGGCTCCCTTAACGATCTCCTCGGAACAAGTAACACATATCATGTTCAAGGTCAAGGTGGCGATTGCGAAATCCTCAAAAAATGGCTTCTTCATTTAGAATTTCAGTCTGACGGTTCTTGGCAAGGTGAATTGCAAGGCGATGCCTATGATTTTTTTGCCAGTCTTCATCTTATGGGTGGAAAGATTATTACAATGAAACTTTTTCGTCTTTCCCTAGAAGAGTTTTTTATGCAAGAAATTCAAAAACAAAAAAGCTCAATTATTTAAGGAAATAGATATCATTTTATATATTTTTTGAGAGCTAATCAAAAAGTCGTAAAGCTGCCAATATTAGGTAAAAGTCAAATTTCAAGTTTAGAATCACCACATTGCTTTTGAAAATCAATCAATTTACTTTTTGATGATAAAAATCGAATTAATGCATCGTTATCTTTACTAAGTTGTTTATAATAAATAATGTAATTTTTGCCACAATTATTTTTGTGACTTTCGTGTAACTTTATGGTAGAACTTTAAATTAACTTCACCAAAAATTCAAATTACGTATATATTTTCTCTTCTGAAAAACAAGGTTTTTTCGGAAAATAATTAATGTCGGGGAACTCGCATACTTAAGTATAGTCAACAATAAATTGATAAGACGCTGCCTTTACTCATGGTATTATCAGGTCAATATGCTTAATACAAATTTGTGGAAAATGCTTAGGCTTAGTAGCCACCCTGTTGTGGGTATAGTATTTTTAACTAATTTCCTTGTAGCTTTTCCAAACTCCAGTTTTGCTCAGGGACAATCCGTACCCCGAACCTCGCAATTTGGTCAGGGACAACCCGTACCCCAAAACTCACAATTTAGTCCCGTACAACCCGCACCCCAAACAGCGCCGTTTGGTCAGGGACAACCTGTACCTCAAACAGTGCCGCCTGGCCAGGGACAACCTGTACCCCAAGCCACGCAACAAATAGACACTGGATACACATTGGGAGGAGGCGATCGCGTCCGTGTAAATGTGTTTGAAGTACCTGAGTATACAGGTGAGTATACAGTTCCTCCTGGTGGAGCAATTAACTTACCGTTGATTGGTAGCGTCACAGTACAAGGGCTAACAACGGAACAGGCTGCTGACGAAATTGCTCAAAGATATTCTCGCTTTCTTAAGCGTCCCCTCATCTCAGTGAATCTTTTAGCTCCTCGTCCGATCAATGTTACCGTTGCTGGGGAAGTGACACGTCCTGGAGCCTACAGTCTCAGCTTGACGGGAGGTGCAGGTCAAGATCCTGGTGTGCAATACCCAACGGTAATGTCGGCACTGACAACAGCTCAAGGTGTGACTCAGGCAGCAGATGTCACTAAAGTACAATTACGGCGTAAGCTAGGACGCGGCCCAGAGCAAATAGTCAATATCGATTTGAAGCAATACCTACAAACAGGTAATATTGGGCAGGATGTAACCTTACGTGATGGTGACACCATCTTTGTGCCAACAGCTACAACCTTAGACTTGGCAAATGCACGTAACTTGGCCGCAGCCAGCTTTGGTGCCGACATTACCAGACCTCGTACAGTAGCAGTAGTCGGCGAAGTTAACCGTCCAGGCTCCTATCTTGTCACCCAAGGAGAAGCAGCAGGCGGTGGAAGTACTGCTGGAGAGACTGGTACTGGTGCACCAGCTATCTCCGCTCAGCCAACTCTGACACGAGCAGTTCAACTTGCAGGTGGAATTACACCACAAGCTAATATTCGCGATATCATCGTTCGTCGCCCAACTCGAACAGGCACAGAACAAACTATCAGAGTCAATCTCTGGCAGCTACTGCAAAGCGGTGATGTCAATCAAGACGTGATTGTACAAGACGGAGATACTATTGTTATTCCCACTGCTACCGAGTTGAGTCCAGCAGAAGCTACACAATTAGCTAACACTACTTTATCTCCTTCACGTATTCAAGTGGGTGTGGTAGGGGAAGTGAAAAATCCAGGAAGAGTAGAAGTTCAGCCTAATAGTAGTTTGAACCAGGCTATACTTGCGGCTGGTGGATTCAATAATGCTAGAGCCAGCAGTTCAACTGTAGATTTGATTCGTCTCAATCCCAATGGTTCTGTTACCAAGCGTAAAGTAAAAATGGACTTTTCCGCAGGAATTAACGAAAAAACCAATCCCATACTCCGCAACAATGATGTGGTGGTAGTTTACCGCTCTGGCGTAGCTAAAACTGGTGATTCTTTAGGCGCTATCTTTAATCCTATCGGTGCTGTCTTTGGTATTTTAAGAACTATATTCACCGGATTTTAGGATGTGCAGAAATTGGGGCGTCTGTCAAGGCTCCCCAAATGTTGCCTGATACGAAACTGCTTCTCAACTGTTAGTGTCATAAGTCATATCGGTTACTAATAACTAAATGACTAATATGCAACTTCAGCTTGGCAGACGGAAGCATAAGATATCCTGGAAGCAGTCATTACTGTGCAGTCTGACTCTGGCATTAAGTTGGGGTGCGGCAATGCCTGCAACTTTAGCAGCAGAAACAGTTACTATCCGCTTGGGCCCCTTTCAGCAGTCAGTAGCGATCGCCGACTTAGAAAAATTTGCCAAAACCGGAAAGCTACCAGAAAATCTGCAAATATTTTCATCAATACTGACGCCCCAAATCCGAGAATTATTAACAAAGCGTCTGGAAGTAGACCCGGCTGTTGCTGACAAATTCATTGACGAGTTGAAGCGAAATCCAGCAGGCAAACAATTTATATCATCTTTAGCAGCAATAATACCAGGTAGCACCGCCGAAAGCCTGCAAGCAACCCTCAATCTAGCGCTGCGGCAATTCAACGGCTTAAGTCCACTGGGTTTTTTGCGGGCATACCCACAGGAGAATATTACAGTAGACGCTTCTCAAGCAGTTTCTCTGGCAGTTGAATTTAACCCTAGCTATTGGCAAAGCCAAATTTTCGGAACCTTGCTAGCACGAGAGTTATCTCCACCTGCCAAAATTAACACAAATTTTCCAGCTAGCTTCGATCCAGCTGCTATTGGTAAACAAACAGTGCAGCAGCAGACATTCATAGTGCGAGATCTACAGCGAAATCGTACTTTTCCTGTAGACATATATTGGAGTAGCGGTAATGCTCAAGAACCACTGGTTGTGATTTCTCATGGATTTGGAGCCAACCGCAAATTTTTTAGTTATTTAGCGCGTCATCTTGCTTCCCACGGCTTGAGTGTCGCCGCCATTGAACATCCAGGTAGCAACAGTATTGCTGTGACAAGAGCCTCAAATACGGCCAACCTCGCAAAATTGCTACCAGCTTCTGAATTCATAGACCGACCGAAAGATATCAGCGTTTTGCTCAATGAGTTAGCAAAACTGAATGCTGAACCAGGACGGCTGCAAGGAAAATTAAATACGAGGCAAGTAACTGTTATTGGTCACTCATTGGGAGGTTATGACGCCCTAGCTTTGGTAGGAGCAGAGGTTAATTTAAAACAATTGCGGCAATTCTGTAAAGACTCCTTAAATATTGGTCAAGCCCCCGGTGACTGGTTGCAATGTACAGCAACTTCCTTACCAGAGCAAAAATTACAGCTAAAAGATGAAAGAGTCAAAAGTGCGATCGCTCTTAACCCCCTAATTGGCGACCTCTTTGGCAAAAACGGCTTAGCTCAAGTTAATAAACCAGTCTTAATCTTAACTAGTACCGAAGATGCCCTCACTCCAGCAGTTAAGCATCAAATAGTACCTTTTAGTCAACTCAGAGGTCAAAAGTACTTGTTAAGTGCGATCGGTGGTACTCACTTGAGTATTAGCGATCCGACTTATCAAATAAGTGCTGCTACTACGATTGTCAAAGAACGGCGGGGTGAACAAACACAAGCCTTGCGCCAACTGCTTCAAGGTGTCAGCTTAGCGTTTATTAAACAACAGACACCAGAAGCAAATATTTACCGACAGTTTCTCACCCCAGCTTACGCTCAAACTTTCTCGACATCCCAACTGCCCTTGAGTCTTGTTTGGGAGTTACCAGCAAACCTCAAATCTTGGCTGGACTTAGTAGAAAAATAATCAAATCCATATTGTCGTGGCATGGCAAGACTAATTTAATGCAATATGATGTCTTGTGGGATGGGCGTCTCGCCCGTCCTGTGCAGAGCGACCCACACCACAAAATTTTATTGCACTATTTGAATACGGTCACGCCAGTAGCGTGCGTTAGGACGACAGTCCGTAACGCACAATCATTTAACTACTGGCAAAACTCCAATTGTCAACAGCAATAAAGTTTATTACCAAACCCACCCTTGCGAGTACAACTGCCCAGATGTTTTAATAGCTTTGCCTACTACTAAAGTATCTTGCCCAAACGCGCTACTTGTGATAACAACTTAACACATTCAATAATATTAGACTAAAAGGTAAGACAAGGTAGAATTAAGTCCTTAAAGTAAATCCCCAACAGCTTAATTAGGAGCATGTATGGAGCCAATCATTGCCATAGTTTTAGTGCTTATAGGCTATGCCATAGGATCTGCAAAACTTATTAATCAAGGGAATGAAGCCCTTGTAGAACGTTTAGGTCGGTATCATCGCAAACTTGACCCAGGGCTGAACTTTATTATTCCCTTGTTAGATCAGATCGTCATGGAGGATACAACTAGAGAACGGTTTTTAGATATCAAGCCTCAGAACATCATCACCAAAGATAATATCTACTTAGAAGTTGATGCAGTCGTGTTCTGGCGTATCCGAGATATAAAGAAAAGCTATTACGAAATAGATGACCTCGAAGGTGCACTGACACAATTGACTACAACGACTATTCGGGAAGAAATTGCCCAAAACACTGTAGAAGAGACTAATCTCTCCCGCGCTGAAATGGATAAAGCCATACTAGATAGTTTGAATGAAACTACAGAAAAATGGGGAGTAGAGATTCTTCGGGTAGATATTCAAAGTATTACACCGCCGGAAAGCGTGCGGAAATCAATGGAAGAACAGCGGGCTGCTGAAATTAAAAGCCGCGCTGTTATTCTAGAAGCGGAGGGAGAACGGGAAGCTGCAATTAAAAAAGCAGAGGCAACTAAGACTTCAATGCAGTTAATTTCTGACGCCTTACGTGCCGATTCTGACACCAAGGAAATCCTACGATATCTAGTGGCACAAGATTATATCAATGCCAGCTACAGATTGGGTGAGAGCAAAAATGCCAAGGTAATATTTGTAGATCCAGGTAAAACAAGTGAGATGGTGAGACAAGTAATAGCTGAGTCAGCAGCCCAAGAAAATAGCAAGACACCGGAAAATGGTTCTGCCTAGTCCACAGGCAAAACTGATGAAGACTTGCGGAAAATTGCATCTGCAACCAAACAAACATCCCGCATTTCTTTGACATCGTGAATCCGGAGGATATCAGCACCTGTAAAAATAGCAGCACAACAAGCCGCTGCCGTTCCCCAGACTCGTGCTTTTGGGTCTGGTTGATTTAGAATCCGACCAATGAAGCTTTTACGGGATGGCCCCACCAAAATAGGGCAGTTGAGTTTTCGCAATTCTGGCAAGCGGCGAAAAATTTCTATATTTTGCTCGTAATTTTTGGCAAAGCCAATTCCAGGGTCAATGATAATTTTATCCTGATTGATACCCGCAGCTGTTGCTGCCGCAATTTGCTTAAACAAAAAATTAGAAATCTCTTCCAGCAAATCTTGATAATTAGTCATTTGTTGCATGTTCTGTGGAGTACCACGGATATGCATTAAAATAATTGGCACATTTAGTTTCGCTACAGATGACAACATTTCCGGGTCAAATGTGCCTCCAGAAATATCATTAATTATATCTGCACCTGCTGTCACTGCCGCTGTTGCTACTTCTGCGCGTGTTGTATCTACAGAAATTGGTACGGAAATTTCTTTGCGTAACACGTGCAAGACTGGCAAAACGCGGTCAAGTTCTTCAGCAGGTGAGATTGGCTCTGCTCCCGGTCGTGTCGATTGACCACCGATATCAATAATATCTGCTCCAGCAGCTTGCATTGCTTGCGCTTGTGCCAAAGCAGGAGCGATCGCATTGAATTCACCACCATCACTAAAACTATCGGGTGTAACATTCAAAACGCCCATTAAATAAGTCCGCTGTCCCCATTCAAAGGTGCGATCGCGAATAATTAAGTTGCTTGACCTTGACATGAGTTGAAAATTCTAAGTCATAGAAAAACACAAAGACACTAAGACTCAAAGCAACAAACACCTGCAAGCACTATCTTTGTGTTTACTCTTCATGTCTTCGTGTCTTCGTGGTTCCAATTCTACTTGTAATTCACAATCCGGGCAAAACTCGCAGGTTCTAAACTTGCTCCTCCCACCAGAACACCATCAATTTCAGGTTGAGCCATGATTTCATCAATATTGTTCGGTTTCACTGAACCACCGTATTGAATCGTCACACCAGGGTTGTTGAGTTGACTGCGAATTAAGCCGATGACTCGATTGGCTTCGGTGGCTTCACAGGTATCACCAGTACCAATCGCCCAAATCGGTTCGTAAGCAATTACCAAATTCTCCTGATCGACATCCACTAAGTCTTTTTCCAACTGACTGATAATCAGTGATTCTGTTTCTCCCGCATCTCGTTGGAATTTAGTTTCGCCTACACACAAAATTGGGGTTAAACCATTTTTTTGAGCAGCTTTGAGGCGCAAATTTACGGTTTCATCCGTTTCCCCAAAGTATTGTCGTCGTTCGCTATGACCGATAACTACATAGCGCACCCCAATTTCTGTTAACATCAGCCCGGAAATTTCACCTGTATAGGCTCCACAATCTTCCCAGTGGACATTTTGCGCCCCCAGTTGTACGCGGCTACCATGCAAACTCTTGGACAAAAGGTTTAAATCAGTGAAGGGGACACACAATACCACTTCTCTATCTTGGGGAGTTTCCTCCAAGCTGGGCAGAAATCCTTTTAAAAACTCTTGGGATTCTGCCTGGGTTTTATACATTTTCCAGTTTCCGGCAATTACTATTTTCCGCACAGGTAATTCAGTCAAGTTCTTAACGCTACTAGATGCATTTTTCACTCTAGTACATTTTGAGAACCAAAAACCCTAACTAGTTGGTAAAAGGAAGGAAAGCTAGATTCAACAACGGGTTTTAGATTCAGCTACAGCTGTTGCGTTACCCAAAACCGATTCTGCTTGGGCTAGCGAACGAGCGATCGCACAAGCATCCGTGGTTATTGCCTTCGTAGATATGACATCCTTGTGCGGGATTTTCTGAAAGTTACTCTTAAATTCAATTAGGTTAAAGCCTAGTTAGCAAGTCAGAAGGGTGGGTTTCTGCCCGATCAATTCAACTAGTAAACACTCACATTGAGAGTGTAGTTTAATACTCCACTACCACTAGTTTGCTGAGTTGTTTTGACACCGGGACCGCTAAATTCCACATTTACTGAAGATGATGCGGGAGAATAACGGGCAGAAATTTCCACTACGTGTTTTCCCACTGAGAGATAGCGTGATAGATCAATATAGACTCTTTTGTTGCGAATCTGTTTAATAACTTTGCCATTGAAGGTGATTTTACCTTGTAATTGAGATCCTGAAGTATTAATTCTGAGGATGTGTGGTTTTCTCAGATTAACTGCGCGGAGAGTGATAGCACTTTCTTGGTAATCCGATGAACTACTAAAGTGCTGTCTGCTTGTATCTTTGCGTACAACTATTAGGTCTTGAACAATATTGTCATTATTCAGACGTACATCAATTTTTCCTAGAGGAGAACGAAGATTGTAGTCTCCAAAAAATTGATATGAAATAGCAGGTTGAACTAGACCTAAAATTCCTGCAAGTAAGATGAATGAGACACTCAAAGAATCAGCCAATTTTTTCATACTCATCACCTCTGTTTGAGCCTCATTCCCCAGCCAGCGCGGTAGTTGACATTGAGCTATAGAGGTTAATTCCGAGTTTGAGCTTGGGCCGCCGCTAGAGCTTCATTGGCTTTAACAATAGCTTTAGTTATTGCCTGTACAGAGCCAGCATCCCCTTTAGCTTCAGCTTGTGCCTCACCCATAAAGGCTACTGCTTGAGATACCGCCGTAGCAACTTGAAAGTTATCCCCCTTCTGAGCTGAACTTTGAGCTTTAGCCATCGATTTTTGTGCCTGTATAAGCTTCGGTAAGATAATATCTCTGTGCTTTGATGGGACGTTGACTGGTACAGTCCGTGCCACAGTTTGAACTACACTTACTGCCTGATTCAATACCTTCACTGCAACGGCAACAGCAACCCCTACCGATACGTTCTCTTGAGCAACAACGAACTCGGAGTTAGCCAATGCATTACCATTACTTAAGTCTTTGTGATTAGATGAGAATGATAATGCCTGACCTGAGAAAATTATCAGCAAGCCCATCACTAAAGCAGTTACTTGACTAAAGTGATTGTTTTTCATCCCGCTCATCTCCTGATTCAAAAAACGAGAGGGTGCACCCATCCTCGCTGAAATCAGGGATTCTGCGCGCCCTCTCAAAGCCTTCCGTGAAGATCAAGCTTTCTACATCTGCAACTAGGTCACTTATGAACCTTATTGAGCACTGCTTTGAGCAATAGCAGCCGCGTTACCCACAGATGTTTGGGCACTGGCTAATGATTTAGCAAGAGCTGGTTTGCCAGGCCCGCTAATAGCATCCGATTGTGCTATAGCCAACGCATCACCAAGGACTGTCGTTGCTTCAGATAGCGATTTGGCAACTGCTCTTTTGTCGCTGATTGCGGTTGAACCAGAAATAGCAGTAGCATTTCCAATCAAAGTTTTAGCCCGAGCAATCGACTCAGCTAAAGCACCTTTCTTAGGCCCACCGATCGCTTGTGATTGAGCAACAGATAAAGCGTCTCCCAATGTAGTTTCTGCGACAGCAACCGATTTTGCGTACGCTTTTATGTCTCTGAGAGCAAGGTGACGAGGAACTTGAGCAACAAGGATCTCGGCATTACCCAATCTATTTGTACGGGTTATTTCTACAATCTTATATGTACTTGCAAATGCTGTACCTGAGAAAGTAAGGAGAGATCCCATCGCCACAGCAGCAACTTTGTATAAAACTATATTTTTCATACTTACCTCCAGAGAGTTCAACTCCCTTCTGTCTAAAACATGATTAATTTTTAGGTTTTATGCGTTATTTATTCGCCTAAAAAGTCTTATGTTTTAGAGCTATTAATATAGTAAAAATTAAATGTGAAGAAATTGTGAGTAAGCCTCTGATGTTAACAATATAATACAATTGAATTTACTTCATCTTCAACTAGGTTAGTTATCGACTTTCTTGACTGTAGCTCTGAGCAATAGCCACCATATTTACTATTTTTTATCAATTAAATTGATTAAAATTTTTGCATATTAAAATCATTAAACTAAAATTTCATTGGCATGTGGAAACCTTCTCCGAGGAGTGACGGTGACTGTTGCCAACCTGGACTAGAATCGAAACATAGCATCCCTTGCAAATCGGTAATCTCGCATTCCTAACAAATGTTTATAAATATGGATTCCAAATTACCCTCTCCTGAACCTCCTTACAACAATGCGAGCCGCACTGATGATAATGCCCTTAACTGGGAGAAAGAACTGGATAACGCCATTTTCAGCTTTGAGGATATTCAGGCGGAACTCAACTATAAACAGGCACAAACAGCACTGCGAAATTTAGTAGCTAATCTTGACCTCACTGTTGAGGAAAAAGCTGGATTGGAGACAAAAATTGCCGATTTAGAAGCCATGCTGAGTAAATTAGAGAGCATGGTAGTGCATATTGCTGCTTTTGGCATGGTAGGACGAGGCAAGTCTTCGTTGCTGAATGCTTTAGTTGGGCAAGCGGTGTTTGAAACAGGGCCTTTGCACGGTGTTACCCGCACTGCACAACGAGTAAATTGGAGTATCACAGAGGAAGCTGTTGGGGAGACGGATCATGCTTTGCGAGTCACCCTACCCGGAATTGGTCAATCGCAAGTGGAATTGATTGACACACCGGGTTTGGACGAAGTAGACGGTGAAACCCGTGCTGCTTTAGCAGAACAAGTAGCAAAACAGGCAGATTTAATTCTGTTTGTGATTTCTGGTGATATGACGAAAGTTGAACACGAAGCCCTTTCTCAGTTGCGAGAAGCGGGTAAACCCATCTTGCTGGTGTTTAACAAAGTAGATCAGTATCCACAAGCAGATCGGATGGCAATTTACCACAAAATCCGCGATGAACGGGTGCGAGAGTTGCTCTCACCGGATGAAATTGTCATGGCAGCAGCATCACCACTAGTGAGGACGCTGGTTCAACGCCCCGATGGTACAAGAGGCGTGCAGATGCGTCAAGGTAATGCCCAAGTCGAGGAATTGAAGCTGAAAATTTTGGAAATCTTGCACCGTGAAGGTAAAGCCTTGGTTGCCCTGAATACGATGCTTTATGCTGACAACGTGAATGAGCATTTAGTGCAGCGCAAACTGATGATTCGGGAGAATGCAGCTAATCAGTTGATTTGGAAGGTAGTGATGACCAAAGCAGCGGCGATCGCTCTTAATCCTCTGACGGTAGTTGATATTCTCAGCGGCGCGGTGATTGATGTTGTCCTCATTCTCGGTTTATCTAAAGTCTATGGCATTCCCATGACGGAACCTGGAGCTGTAAAATTACTGCAAAGAATCGCCTTAAGTATGGGCGGCATCAGTGCTAGCGAACTGCTGGCAAACTTAGGCTTAAGTTCATTGAAAACCTTACTTGGCATCTCTGCACCAGCTACTGGCGGTGCATCCCTTGCACCCTATCTATCAGTAGCGCTGACACAAGCAGGAGTAGCTGGTGTTTCTTCCTATGGTATCGGACAAGTCACCAAAGCTTATTTAGCCAACGGGGCTACCTGGGGGCCCGAAGGCCCAAAAGCAGTGGTTAATAAGATTTTGGCCACGCTAGATGAAACGTCGATTCTCAATCGGATTAAGGATGAATTGCGGGCGAAATTGAGACCCTCGCTTTGATAAACAACAAGCTGTCCCAAGATGAACAGCTTGTTGCCATTTTTGGTGATGGCTTAAACTTTGCTAACAGCCATCTCTGCATTCGTACTGTCTATTTATCTGAACAACAAATGTTTTTTATTCATTTCTTGGAGCACTGCACAATCAAAAATTACTCTTTTCCGACACAACAGAGCAGCTCAAGATGAATAATTAAGACATCTATCGTTAAATTCGTGTTGGCTTTATCTGAGTAGCCTTGTTACCCTGACATCATACTCAGTACCTTTTGGATGGTCATTTCTAGCCTGGACAAGAGCCATGCCATCCGCTTTTTCTTTTGATTCTGCGTCGATTTCGTATCGTGTTGTCCCGTTTTGACAGGTATTGTTCATTTGGTCGGCAAATTCTTTGATATCAACCAATACCTCATAGGTGTGAACCATTTTGGGACCTCCTCGTGCAACGTGCAAACGATGATGGTGTTAATGTATCCAGTATATGAAGACAGACAGGTGTCAGTCCTTAAACAAATACAATTCTTTATTCAAAGTTGCATACGTACTTGTATACTGTAACAACTTGTGAAGAGACGAAAATAAACCGATAACATGAAAGGAAGTCAAAAGCCAAGAACAAAAGTGTGGCGTTGCATATTTGCGGGATGATTTGATAGTTTTGTGGAATGGGCGACACAAGCTGTCTGTTGGATTTTCGGGACGGACAAGATGTCCACCCCACAAGAAATCATCTCTTGATTGTGCAACACCAAAGTGTTTTTGACTTTTGACTTTCAAGGCGGCTTTACTAAGCTGTTCCACATCTAATTTGCATAACTTGGGCGGGCAGGATGCCCACCCCACAAGAAATTGAGAAAATCTAATATGCAATTTAAATGTGCTTTAGCTTAGCCTCTATTTTTGAAAGATTCCAGCCATTGTTGGACTTGTTCTCGGGCAATATCGCGGGTTCCCAAACCAAAGGAAAGGGCAATAGCAACTGCGATCGCACCCAGTAGCAATCCAAAGGCCAAATTCACAATATCAGGGGCAACGCCGATTTGTTGCAGCGCCATTGCCGCGACTAATGTAATAATCGCTATTCGCGCTAACTGACCTAAAATCCTGGCTTGAGGATTGCCGGAACTGCTAATAATGCTAAAAGCTAGATTTGCCAGATATAGACCAATCGCAAATACGATCAATCCAGCCAAAATCCGCCCCAGTACGATGACAATACCACTCACTAGTACTGTTAGCGCTGGAATATTGAGGATATTCACTGCCGCCACAGTCGCAAACAGCATAATGCCAACTAATACAATTATACCGACAATCTCCGAGGGAGTACGGCTTGGTGGAGTCGGTGCTGCTGGTTCTTCTGGGGGAATAACAATGCGTCTAGGGGGTGGTGTCAAACCCAAAACAGAGAAAATATTGTTAAAACCGATGCTTGTAAGAATGCTGGTAACAAGATCCGCAACGAACCGTCCCACAAAGTAAGCAACAATTAAAATCGCGATCGCTGTAAAGATGGCAGGGAGTGCATTGAGAATCTGCTGTAGCATGGCGATCGCCGGCACTGAAATCGCAGCAATTTGTAGGGTATTGAGTGCTGCGATCGCCACAGGAATCAGAATCAAGACGTAGACAATTGTACCGATAATTGCCGAAAGAGATTGCGCTCCTGTTGCGCGTGAGAGTCCTAGCCGAGTTCCTAAATTGTCAATTCCTGTGCTGGTTAGTAAGTTCGTCACAATTCGCCGCACAATATTCGCTAAAAACCAGCCAACAACGGCAATGACGATCGCACCGATAATATTCGGTAGAATCGCAATAATCTCTGTTACCAGCGCTTCTACTGGTTGTAATGCTTGTTGTAGCCCCAGAGTATCTAGGATCGGAATCAGAAACAGTAAAAATATAAACCAATACAGAGCATTGCCAATTGTATCGCTCAGAGGCAACTGATTTTGAGTAGTGGTATTGTCTCGCGGTTGATTTAAACGCTCATCTATTCTTAACGCTTGCAATCCCCGTATTGTCAGAAGTTTGACAATAGTAGCCACTAACCAAGCCACTGCCAAAAAAATTGCTGCACCTACTAATCTTGGTAAGAAGTCACCAATTTGATTGAGAAAAGCATTGAGTGGCTGAGAAGCTACCCGCAACTGAAGCGTATCCAACACGGCGACTATCGTCAGCAGTAGAATACCCCAAAACACCAAATTGGCGATGACATTCTCTACTTGGGGAAGTTCCCTACTATCTTCACGCCCCATCACTCCGGTGGCAATGCGATTATCTATCTGGGTGCGATTGAGAATTCCTCGCGTCACAGCCGCAGCGATCGCAGCAATAATCCAACCAACCAACAAAATCAATACTGCTCCCAGCAAGCGGGGCATAAAAGCAATCACCTGTTGGAAAGTGTTCTGCACGTAAGTATCAAAATTGGCACCTTGCTGCGGTGGTAATGTAGGTGATTGTGCTACAAACTTCTCCATCCTAACCCACAAACCAGCTCCCATCACTTGGGTTATGTTTTGCCAAGTTGTATTCATGGTTTTCCGGTATTAAAAGTTGAGTTCTATCGCAGAAAACACTGTAGATGCTTCCGGAGTAGATTGCCCTAAACAATGCTACACCCCGATAACTTCGCAGTGTTTTGCATTGGAATTTACCAGTAAATTTTACAGGGAATTGATATCAATAATTATTTTTAAAATTTTTATTTTTTATTGTTGGAAAAAACAAATTAAAATATCTATCTATTAGGTCTTGACTAGTATTTACATATACATGTAATTTTGTAAGATTGACTGTAATTTTGCAAAGAATCGCGGAAGCATAAAAGCCATCTAGTCACACACACAAGTTCTATATAATAATTGCTAGGTTTTACATCATGCGCGGGGAATGTCAATTTTGAGTTAGTCTGAGTGCAGATATGACATCAAAAACGCGAAATTTCTGCGATGCAATTTTTTGAACAGTCAATTGATATTAATGCCTCGGCTGCGGTAGTTGAGCGCTGTATTACCGATCGCATTTTAATGCACCGTTGGCTCAACCCTGCATTGCGGTGTGAACCTGTAGGCGAATGGAGTACCGACAAAGGCAGTAAAAGTCGCTTTGTTATTCAAATACCCATAATCAAACCAACATTGAATAGCACCGTTGTAGAAAGACAACCGGGGTTGGTAGTTTGGGAATTCGATGGTTTTTTTAAAGGCCGCGATCGCTGGGAGTGCCAACCCATAGAAAAGAAAACTCGCCTACTCAACCGCTTTGAATTTGAAATTCCCAACCCTCTAGTAAGCTGGGGTTTCAAAACCTTTGCCGAAAACTGGACAAAAGAAGATATGCAAGCCCAACTGCGCCGTCTTAAGCGCGTAGCAGAGGAGATACAGCAGGAATGAGGGGGGAGTGGGCATAGGGCATAGGGCATAGGGCATAGTTAACAACCACTAACTACTAACCACTAACCACTCACCACTAACTACTAACCACTCACCACTAACTACCAACAATTCCCTAGTTCCTACCCAACTGAGTTAGCAACCGCCGAATTATGTAGGCATCTTGTGCTTCTGGAGTCTGGGTTAGATAAGTTTCTAAGTCGGTGGCGGCTTGGGAAAAACGACCGAGTTGATAGCACAAAAGACCGCGATCGCGCACTTCTAACGCAAACCCAGGAAATAACAGTAAAATCCTTTCTACTGCTGCTAGGGCTTTTTCCAATTCCTTTTGGTTTAGGTAAATGTATTTGAGATTCGTTAGCATCCTTGCCAAAATTTGCTTGTTTGTCACTGCTGCTAAAAATTCTGGTTGTAGTGTCACAGGGTGCTGATAGATTTGAGTCAGCTTTTCTTGACAATCTTGGGGGAACAATATCTCACCGTCATTGAAGGCATCAACAAAAATCTCTATATCTGAAACATCAGGACGAATGAGGAAATGTCCAGGCATTCCTATTCCCACCATCGGAAAATCAACTCGTCGCGCGATCTCAATATATACTAGTGCCAAAGAAATGGGAATTCCAAGGCGGCGGTCAATCACATCGTTTAAAAAGCTGTTGCGGGGGTCGTAATACTCTTGCTTATTTCCTGTAAATCCCAAATCAGTGTAGAGATATTTATTAATATTCTGAATCACCCGCAGCGGATACCGTTCTACTGGTAAGCGTTCTTCTAACTCCGCTGCCATTGTATCAAAGGCATTGAGATATTCTTCTGGGTCAAGGTCGGGATATTCTTCTTGGGCTATATATAAAGCTGTTCTTGCTAAATCTATCTGCTCATCAGGCTGCTGGACTTCCTGGTAAAAATATTGCCGCGCTGACGAGATATTCATAAGCAAATATTTAGTATGGGTTTGCAAAGTTGACTTGGATTGGTGAAGATAATTTGTGTTATACCTTATATTTAATAATATTAAGGATATTGGCAAGATTTGTAAATTTAGTTTGTGTTTTTACAAAAACTTCTGAAAATTGTCTCTATCTAAGGTATGAAACTTATCTAAGTATTTTTTAACAATTTCCTTTAGCGTGACCTAATAACCATCAAACAATAATCAACTTTAACCCTGTTTTGTCACTTTTGTTATGACAGAATGAAGAGCAACTAATCCTACATAGGTTGAAGGTATTGAACTATTCTATAACTCTATAAAATTGGCAAATAGGCTCAAAGCTCAATTGAATAAGCGTTTCAGGTATTTTTTTCAATTTTGGCATAACAGGATCATAAGTATTGCTTTGTTATCGGGTAATGCAAAGGACTTTGAACAGAAGTAAAGAGGCAAATACAGAGACAAGCAAGTCTTCTCTTTATAGTAGGGGATTCTTCTGGGAAGCTCGTACCCGCATCCTCTTCTGGTACGTCCTGATTATGACCTTCATCTTTTTAGTCTCTATCCCAGCGTTTCGTCACGTTCTGTATGCACGGGTGGATGAACGAGTCCGCCGGGAACTGGCGGAAAAGATGGGTACATTTAAGCAATTAATTGATGCTGAAGAAAACGCCAAACTCAGGAACCAGACAGAAGAGTTTGGAAATATCGAAATAGATGAGCAGCTCAAACCACCATCCTCTAAGGAAGAACTGAAAGACTTTTTTGATGTTTTTCTATCTCGCCAGTTACCAGAAGATGATACCCACCTGATTGCCTTTGTAGATGGAAAATTTTATAAATCAAGTCCCAGTGCTAGACCAGATCCACTGGCGAAAGATTCAAAGTTAATGCGGCGTTGGGCAAGACAAACTCAACCCGAACAAGATGAGAAACGTGTTGCAAATGATAGCACCATAGATACCATAATTTATGTAACGCAACCTGTCAAAAGGGATGGAGAAATTCTGGGGGTATTTGTAGTTGCCCATACCACGGCTGGTGAGCGTGGAGAAGCTCTAGAAGCGGTTATCGTCAGCATTCAGGTAAGTAGTGTTCTTCTGCTACTAGCTCTGATACTGGTTTGGATAGCCTCAGGACGGATTCTAGCTCCCTTGCGCTTGCTGTCAGTAACCGCTCGTTCCATTAGCGAATCCGACTTGAATCAGCGCTTACCAGTTCGAGGAAAGGGCGAGATAGCAGAATTAGCGACTACCTTTAACGAAATGATGGATCGCCTGCAAGCTGCATTTACAAGTCAACGTAACTTTATCAACGATGCTGGACACGAACTGCGTACGCCAATCACTATCATTCGGGGACACTTGGAATTAATGAGTGATGATGACCCAGAAGAAGTGCGGGAAACGGTAGCACTGGTAATGGACGAGTTAGGCCGCATGAGTCGATTTGTGGAAGATTTGATTTTACTGGCGAAAGCGGAACGTCCAGACTTTTTACTGTTAGAAACTATTGATGCAGGCTCGCTGACACAAGAGTTATTTGCCAAGGCACAAGCGTTGGCAAATCGTAACTGGCGCTTAGATGCCATTCCTAAAGGAAAGATTGTAGTAGATCGCCAACGGCTTACTCAGGCAGTGATGAATCTGGCACAAAATGCTACCCAGTACACAGAACAAAATGATACCATAGCTATCGGAGCTGTGATACGTAAAGATAAAATCCGTTTCTGGGTTCGAGATACGGGAGAGGGTATTGTTGAAGCTGACCAGCAACGAATATTTGCACGCTTTGCTCGTGCAGCAAATAGCCGTCGTCGTTCGGAAGGTGCTGGTTTGGGATTATCAATTGTTAAGGCGATCGCTGAAGCTCATCATGGATCGGTAGAGCTATACAGCCGACGCCAAGTTGGCTCAACCTTTACTATTATCTTACCTGTGGAACCACCACAAGAGGGATTGTCTGATGCATCGCATTCTCATCGCTGAAGATGAACCTCGTATAGCCTCCTTTTTAGAAAAAGGCTTGCGCGCACATGGCTATACGACTGCAATTACTGCGGATGGGGATGAGACGATACTTATGACTCAAAGTGGTGAATTTGACCTGCTGATCTTGGATTTAGGATTACCTGGAAAAGATGGTTTAGAGGTATTGGAAGAGTTACGCGGACAGGGTCAACGATTGCCAATTATTATTTTGACTGCCCGTGATGACATTAAAGATAAGGTAACAGGATTAGAAGCTGGTGCTGACGACTATGTCACTAAACCTTTTCGCTTTGAAGAACTCTTAGCAAGAGTGCGGGTAAGGTTACGCAATCTGAATTTATGCTCGCCTAAAGAAGATACGATCCTTACAGTTGGGAACATCGCTCTGGACTTACGCACTCGTAAAATTAAAGTAGGCGATCGCATGATTGACCTACCAGCACGAGAATTTACTCTCGCAGAAACATTTTTCCGTCATCCAGGACAAGTTTTGAGTCGAGAGCAACTACTGGACAGAGTCTGGGGTTTTGATTACAACCCTGGTTCTAACATTGTGGATGTATATGTAGGTTATCTGCGTAAAAAGTTAGGTAATGACCTCATTGAAACTGTTAGAGGCATGGGCTATCGACTGCGAACATAAAAATAATATATATATATATCTATCATCTATTTTGATAATCAGATCCAGTTTTAGTCATAAGGCTATATATTGGTGGTGGCCAAATCGTCTGAGACTTTGGCTAAATTTTGAGACACATCTGAGATATCTTAATTTAGATGAGCCAAATTTTAATTGTAGAAGATGAAGTTCGCGTCGCTGCCTTTGTCGAAAAAGGACTCCGCAAAAATGGTTTTACTACTGAAGTGGCAGCAGACGGCGAGCAGGCAATTTTTATGGCTCAAAGTGGCGATTTTGACTTATTACTGCTTGACTTAGGATTGCCAGTAATAGATGGTTGGACAGTATTGCGCGAACTGCGACGCCGAGGAGAAAAGCGACCAATTATTATTGTGACTGCTAACAATGATGAGCGAGATAAGGCAGCCGCTCTAGCAGCTGGTGCAAATGACTACATTACTAAGCCCTTTAGTTTCAGCGAACTTTTAAAAAGAGTTCGGGCACAGTTGGGTCAATAGTCAAGAGTCAAGAGTCAAGAGTCAAGAGTTATTGGTAATTAACTACCAACCACTAACCACTAACCACTAACCACTAACCACTAACCACTAACCACTAACCACTAACCACTAACCACTAACC